>CAJQPO010000045.1 GCA_905480225.1 uncultured Flavobacteriales bacterium
AAATTATGCGTTTTCTTCAAACTCATATTGCAATAACTGGGCACTGTCCGAACCCTTAATGCTGACCCATTTTTTATACTTAATGAACCATTTTTTTTGACGAGAATTAATTCCTTTTTTCAAATAGGCTTCGATAAAAGGATGAACGACCAAAGAAATGTTTTTTTGTTTTTTCTCTTCAATAAGGTATTTCAAATTATTTTCTATCTCATCAATCACTAAAATTGTTGCCGTTACCTCTCCAGTTCCTTTACAAGATGGACAAACCTCAGCTGTTTTTATTTCTGTTTCAGGTCGAACACGTTGACGAGTCATTTCCACAACACCAAATCGGCTTGGTGCCAATACGTTGTGTTTTGCCCGATCACCAGACATCTCTTTTTTAAGATGTTCGTGTAGGGCCTTGTTATTTTTACGCTCATGCATATCAATGAAGTCAATGGAAATAATTCCTCCCATATCCCTTAGTTTTAACAAGCGTGCAATTTCACTTGCAGCCTCCATGTTAGTTGCCAATGCATTAGCCTCTTGATCTTTCTCTCCTTTTCTATTTCCACTGTTGACATCAATAACGTGCATGGCTTCGGTATGCTCAATGATGAGATACGATCCACTAGGCATAGCCACTTTATGCCCAAAAGAAGCCTTTATTTGATGGTTAATTCCATGGTTGTCGAAAATGTTTATTCTTCCTGAATAGGTTTTAACAATTTTGCTCTTTCCCGGGTCAATGTGCTCAACATATTCCCGAATTTCATCTGCAAGTGTAGCATCATCAACTGTAATTCCCGTAAAATCAGCAGTCAGTAAATCTCTTAAAATTGCAGTAGTTCGATTCATTTCTCCAAGCACCCTTTTCGGTGGACGAGAATTACGCAATTCTTTATGCAGCTTTTGCCAGTTTTCAACAAGAGTTCTCAGATCCTGATCTAATTCAGCAACTTTTTTATTCTGAGCAACGGTTCTGATGATTACACCAAAATTCTTTGGCTTGATTGAATTCATCAATCGGCGCAATCTAACACGTTCTTCTTCGTCTTTGATTTTTTGCGAGATCGAAATCTTATTGGAAAACGGTACGAGCACAACAAATCTTCCTGGAAGCGTAATCTCTGTGCTCAACCTAGGGCCTTTCGCCGAAATGGGCTCTTTAGCAACTTGCACCGCAATAACTCTATTGGCCGAAAGAACATCCTTGATTTTCCCATCTTTATCAAGGTCTTTTTCTTTCTTAAATTTTGCGAGATCCGGTGTGTTTATTTTTCCTTGAATTGATCCTTTCACCCACTTATCAAAGGACCTAAATTGTGGACCAAGATCAAGGTAATGAAGGAACGCATCTTTCTCATAACCAACTTGTACAAAAGCTGCGTTGAGGTTTGGGACTACTTTCCTGACTTTACCTAAGTAAATGTCCCCTACACTGAAGTCGTTGCTGATTTTTTCTTCATGAAGTTCAATCAACTTTTTATCTCGCATAAGCGCGAGAACGACACCAGTAGGAGTAGAATTAACTATTAATTCATAGCTCACTAAAGAATACGTTTTTACTGCCAAGTTGGATATGAGGTTTGCTCAACCCATTGACAATGGCCACTTAAAGAAAATTACTTTTTCTTCTTGTGTCTGTTTTTTCTCAAGCGTTTTTTACGCTTGTGAGTAGCCATTTTATGTCTTTTTCTTTTTTTACCGCTTGGCATACTAGTTAGTTTAAATTCTGTAATACACTTCCCTTATTAAAAAAGGGCAAATATCTTTATTTGACGTCAACCTTAACTTTAATCCTTTCAGCAAAAGTTTTAGCTGGCTTAAAATAAGGTATGTTATGAGCAGGAATACTAATGGTTGTATTTTTGGAAATATTTCTACCTGTTTTTGCAGCTCTTGTTTTAATAACAAAACTACCAAAACCTCTTAGGTATACATTTTCACCATCTTCCAGTGATTTCTTAACAGAACTCATGAAAGCCTCTACTGTTGCTTGAACAGCGATTCTCTCTACGCCTGTTTTATCTGAAATTTCGCTTACTATCTCCGCTTTTGTCATCCCTTAAATCTTTTCAGTTCAAATACTTACATATAAAAATAGGGTGGCAAAGTTAACTTAATTCTCGATTTATAAAAACTCTTATGCATTTATTTTTGTAATCTTCGAGCGAATTAAGATTTTTGCTCATTAAATCATGGATTTTAAAGATAAAATAATGGGTTGGTACGGTGTTCACCACCGAAAATTACCCTGGCGCGACACGACAGACCCGTACAAAATATGGCTCTCAGAGATTATATTGCAGCAAACCCGAGTTCAGCAAGGGTTACCGTATTATCTAAAGTTCACTGAAGCCTTTCCGACAATAACAGATTTCGCAAATGCGTCCGAAGATTACATTTTAAAACTATGGGAAGGTTTGGGCTATTATTCAAGGGCCCGAAACATGTACAAGACTGCTAACCATATTGTGGAGAAATTGGGGTCGGAATTTCCAAAATCATACGCGGATCTTATTCAGTTAAAAGGTATTGGCGATTATACCGCAAGTGCAATCTCTTCGTTTAGCGCCAATGAAATACACGCTGTAGTCGACGGCAACGTATTCAGAGTGTTGTCAAGGATTTATGGTATAGGCACACCTATTGACTCATCTCTCGGGAAAAAAGAATTTAAAAACTTAGCCAGTGAATTGATTTGTTCCAATAATCCTGGGCTTTTTAATCAAAGCATTATGGAATTCGGAGCCATACAATGCACACCTAAAAATCCCAAATGCGAAAGTTGCCCATTTCAAGATTCTTGCTTAGCATTTGCTGAAAATAAAACGGACGAACTGCCCAAAAAGAAAAATACAATCAAGCAACGTACGCGTTATTTTGATTACATCATATGGGTACATAAAAATCAAACCACCATAAAGAAACGAACAGAAAAAGACATTTGGCAAAACCTATTTGATTTTCCCTTAATTGAACATTCAGTCCAAAAAAACGAACAACAAATCATAGATCAACTTAATCAATCAACCCCAACTTCTTTTACAGTAATTTCGGTAACTGCACCCATTAAGCACATACTCAGTCATCAGAAATTATGGGTTCGTTTTTGGAGATTAAAAGTAACTGATTTAGACTTTTTTAAGAACAATGATCTGATTGTTTCTTTTGATGAATTGGACAAATATGCCTTTCCTAAAGTGGTTGATAATTATCTTTCAACACACGAATTTGAGTAATCCCTTTTCGTATCTTTGTGATATGGCAGGAAGTGTAAACAAAGTGATTCTCATTGGAAATCTGGGTAAGGATCCTGAAGTAAGGTATTTAGAGGGCGGTACAGCGGTTGCAAATTTCACGTTGGCTACCTCAGAGACATATAAGGATCGAAATACGGGAGAGAAAAAATCGATTACAGATTGGCACAACATTGTTGTTTGGAGAGGATTAGCCGAGTTGGTTGAGAAATACCTAAAAAAAGGTTCGAAAATTTATGTCGAAGGCAAGCTGAAGACTCGTTCATGGAAAGATCAGGATGGCAACACAAGGTATACGACCGAGATCGTTGCTGATAATTTAACCATGCTGGGCGGAAAAAATGAGGCCAAAACAGAAGCAAAATTGGAGACAACTGGTGTTTCAGAAGTGCCAACTAATTTTGACGCTGACAAGCAAAATGATGGTTTACCTTTCTAGAATGACTTTGAGAATTATGTTTCACGAAATCAGATAAATTTGGACCCTGCAAGTTCATTGTCCGAGCTTGGACTACTTCTAACTATTTTTAAACCAATCACCTCTGGGGTAATAGTTGCATTTGTAATCATAATTGTATTGTTAATCTGCTCTGCTCTCATTTCAGGCTCGGAAGTAGCCTTTTTCAGTCTTTCGCCATCGGATTTAGAAAAACTGAATAATACCAAGTCTAAGTCTTCACAAAGAGTTTTAAAACACATTGAAAAACCAAAAGATCTTTTAGCGACAATTTTAATAACGAACAACTTTGCTAATGTTGCTATCGTAATTGTTTCGACTTATATCATAAGTCATTGGCTCAATTTTAAAGGCATGTCTGTATTTGCTATTAGTGCTATAGAAATTGGTCTTGTTACTTTTATTATTTTACTAATCGGTGAAATAATACCCAAGGTATATGCAACCAATAATGCCGTTCAATTAGCTAAATTAATGGCATTACCCCTAAGCATACTCCAGAAATTATTTTACCCAATAGCTATCGTTTTAGTTAATGGCACCTCGTTTATTGATAAGCGTATAAAGAAAAAAGCCGGAGACGTCTCCGTAGATGATTTAGAGAATGCTCTTGAAATAACTGATAAGACAGAAAGATCTCCTGATGAACAACGAATTTTGGAAGGAATCGTAAAATTTGGCAATACCGATGTAAAGCAAATTATGAAATCTAGAATGGATGTTACTGCTGTACAAGAAGGAACGCCATTCAAAGAGTTGATTGAAACAGTTATTCAATCTGGGTATTCTCGAATTCCAGTTTATAATAATTCTTTGGATACCATAACTGGTATATTATACGTCAAAGACTTGATTGCACACCTACACCTCAATGATTACCCATGGGAAGAAAAAATTAGACAGCCAGTATTTGTTCCAGAGAATAAAAAGATTGACGACCTACTTAAAGATTTTCAAGAATCAAAAGTCCATATCGCAATCGTTGTAGATGAATATGGTGGGTCATCAGGAATTGTAACGTTGGAAGATATTATTGAAGAAATAATTGGGGATATTTCAGACGAATTTGATGACGACAAACTCGTTTACTCCAAAATAAACAACACCACTTATATTTTCGAAGGAAAAACACCATTAAATGATTTATATAGAGCACTTAATATAGAAGGGGCGGAATTTGAAGAAAACAAAGGGGAATCAGATACCATTGCTGGATTTTTGATTGAACAAGCAGGTAAAATTTTAATGAAAAACGAAAAAATTAATTTTGGGAACTATACGTTTACGATAGAGGCCTCAGACCCTAGAAAGATAAAACAAGTAAAAGTGGAATTAAAAGATGCAGAATAGCCAATTAGTAATCATAAAACTGGTCATTACCTTTTTCACTTTAGGATTAATGATGTTTGCTTGCAGTGAGGATGATAAATCCTATCCTCGACCCCGTGGTTATTTCCGTATTGACTTTCCTGTAAAAACGTATCAGACATCCAGTTCGATTTTGCCTTTTCAATTTGATCACCCAACCTATTCGCAATTGTCACAAACAAAATCCGACGGTCGACAATGGCAAACCAATCTAGAATTTCCGCGATACAATGCTACATTGCATTGTGCATATTTAAATGATTCGAATTTAAACGAACACATCCGGTTTGCGAAAACAATGGCTTATAAACACAAAAGCACTGCTCAAAGTATTGACGAAATACCATTTAGAAACGATTCAAGCAATGTTTTTGGCCTCTTATATGATATACAAGGAGAGAAAGTAGCTAGTAATTACTCCTTCTATATAATGGATCGCTCATCCAGGTTCTTTCGTGGGTCTTTCTATTTCAATCAAACGCCAAATTCGGATTCATTAAAACCTGTTTTGGCATTTCTGAAAAAGGACCTCGACCGCCTCATCCAATCCTTTTCTTGGTCTAACCATTATTAATAATATCTGACCAATAGTAATAATATATGCAGTTTTTAAGCAAAGGGTTTATTATATTGTAGCGCATCAAATAAACCACAGTAAAATGAAACTGCTTTTTATAGCCTTTTTTCTTACCTCCCATTTTTTCACTTTAGCACAACTTTCTGAAATTAGTACTGGATCAAACGGTATTGAATTAGCTGAAGAAGACTATGAACTTTATCTCGAAAAATATAAGTTAAATTCAGCAGTCGACAGTTTATTGGAAAAACAAAAATACAGCCGAGCAAGAATTTTTTACACCCAACCTAAAGACTTGTTTTTATTAGCAAAAAACGGAGTCGTGATTGATCATGGAAAACATAAACAAAACGTCTTTATCGAATCGGATTACTCTGAAAACGAAATAGCAGTTGCAAGAGGACTAGGACTGAAAGTTGAAATTATAATTGAAAACGTAAAAGCACATTATGTTGCACAAAATAACGAGCAAGAATTAAAATCACTTGAATCTAAAAACCTCGGTTGCACCGGCTCAAGCGGTGGAGTAACAGAATATAATACCCCATCCAACTGGAATTTAGGGAGCATGGGGGGATACTTCACTTATGCAGAAGTTATGGCACATTTGGATAATATGGCCGCGCTATACCCTTCTTTAATTACCACAAAAGCACCTATTGGATCTTTTCAAACTTTTGAAAGTAGACCCATCTATTGGTTGCGAATGTCAGATAATGCTTCAGTTGATGAAGCAGAACCTGAAATGCTGTATTCGGCAATACATCATGCTCGTGAACCAGCGTGTCTTTCACAATTGATTTTTTACATGTGGTATTTACTTGAAAATTATGGAAGTGATCCTGAAGTTACCGCTATTCTGGACAACACAGAGCTCTACTTTGTTCCACTTCTAAATCCTGATGGATATGTTTACAATGAAGTTAATGACCCATCTGGAGGCGGTATGTGGAGAAAAAACCGCAGAAATCATGGGAGTGGATACTTTGGCGTTGACAACAACAGAAACTACTCCTACGAATGGGGAACCACTGGCATTAGCGGGGACGTATGGGCTGACAATTACCCTGGAACGGCTGCTTTTACTGAAGCAGAAAATCAAGCAATGAAATGGCTTTGTGAACAAAGGAACTTTGTTATGGCACTAAATAGTCATACCTCTGGAGATTTGCTACTTTACCCTCATGGCTACAATCCCGTACTCACCCCAGATAATGCGACTTTTGAGGCCATCTCATCCATGATGGTTGAGCAAAATGGCTTCAGCAACATTTTATCTGCAGATCTTTATCCTGCATCTGGAGATTCTGACGACTGGATGTACACCGAAACATCAACCCACAATAAAATTTATGCAATGACACCTGAAATTGGTCCATCGTTTTGGCCCGCTGCTGGCCAAATCGAAGACATCTGCAAGAGTACGGTATATATGAATCTAACCGCTGCTCATTTAATAACGAATTATGCAAATGTTGTAGATTTAAACCCAGCATTGTGGAATAATACATCCGGATTCCTTAACTATCACATTCAAAGATTAGGGCTTCAAGACCCTGCCAATTTTACTATAACCTTTGCGGGATTAACAAACATTTCTTTTCCCAGTCCCATCAAAACACACAATGGAATGTCTCTGTTGCAAACTGACGTTGATTCAGTTGCTTATGATTTAGCCGGTGGAATTGTGGATGGGGATCTAATTCAATACATTATTAACCTTAATAACGGCCAATTTATTCTCGCTGACACAATTACTAAAACTTATGGAAATGGTACAGTCATATTCGCAGATGATGCGTCCTCAATGAGCAATTGGACCAGTTCAGATTGGAATGCCACTTCATTAGAGTACTATTCTCCATCGTCTTCCATTACAGATTCTCCCGGTTCTGGAAATGACTATAATAACAACGATGTCAACACCATTAATCTTGATAACACCATTGATCTAACGGGTGCTATTTCTGCTCACTTATCATTTTGGGCAAAATGGGATATTGAAGCCGGTTATGACTACACCCAATTACAAGTTTCCACAGATGGTGGGACTTCATGGATTCCACAATGCGGCAAATACACCAGTACGGGTAATGCGGACCAAGACCAAGGGAATCCACTTTGGGACGGAACACAAAATACATGGGTAAAAGAAGAAATTGATCTTAGTGATTATTTTGGCCAGGTGATTCAATTCAGGTTTCAATTAGTTAGTGATAATTGGGTAACAGGAGATGGGTTTTATTTTGATGATTTCGAAGTGACAACTGTGTTCGCTTCTGTCGGAATAAACGAACAAAATACCCACCCGTTTCACATCAGTCAAAACATGCCGAATCCTTCTTGTGGATATACTTATATCAATTATCAACTTCCTTCATCAACCAAAAATGCTTCACTAATCATTACAAATGCAGTCGGGCAGCTTATTGAAAAAATCAAGCTAAACCCATCCAGCCGAAATACGCATTTAAACACAAAAAGATTTAATCCAGGCAATTATCTTTACTATATACAAGCAGATCAAATTAGAAGTGCCTCAAAACGAATGGTAATATTAAATTGATGAAAATAAAGGGTTAGTGAACTTCCTGAATGGCAATCGTTTGCTGATTAAAAGAGACGGTATCACCCTCCTTTTTTCCTAGGAAATGTTGACCGATAGGAGAAGCTGGTGATATCAAGTACACTTCATCCCCGAATAAATGAGTTTTACCAGCACTTATCGCAATAAAATAATTACCCAAATTTGTTTTAACGAAAGCACCTAATTCAATTGAAGTATTTTTTTTCCCAGGATCAATTTGACTCAATACCGCATTAAGCTTTTTAGCTTCTGTCAGGTGCTTGGAATTATTTTCTGTCTCGAGTTGAGCCATCGCACGCCCCGTCTCGTGCTTATCTCCAGCAGAACTTTTTGTTTCCTTATTTGCATCGGATTGCGCCGTGGAAATTGCTACAGCGAAACGACTCATTCTTTTTGCAACATACGTTTTGCAATATTCTAATAAATCAATTTTGGAAACCCTCATTAGTAATCATTGTACCTGTTCCACAAGTTTGTTTTCAAGCCTACATAGACATAATGATTTGACTCATATTCCAACCCGTTCTTTCTTTCGCGAAAAACATAACCCAACTCCGCACGTATATTTGACCTTGCATGAATGAGGTATGAAATACGCAAATGGCTATAAAAAATAGAAGTTTTCAAACCTTGTCCTGTAAAATGACCATAATTATAAGGCCGATTAGAATAAGATTGAAAGATGTTACCGCCGTAAGAAACAGAAGAGATTGAATCTTCCCCATGCATTGCTAAACTGATTTGCTCTTCAAAAATCCATTTGTTTTTGCGATAGCTAATGAAACTCAACCACTCTCTATAATTGGAGCCATAAGGATGCGCTAAAGAACCATTATCGTGACCGTAATTTTGAACGGAGGCTCCATGAGAATATGTATAAGGCCGTACACTACTGTATTCCGTTTGGAAGTCTAGTCCCTCAATTACAATGTCATGCGCTTTTAAACCAATTTGTGCACCGTACTTG
Organism: uncultured Flavobacteriales bacterium; assembly: GCA_905480225.1. Classification (GTDB taxonomy): domain Bacteria; phylum Bacteroidota; class Bacteroidia; order Flavobacteriales_D; family Parvicellaceae; genus UBA10066. Next base: position 9,202 of record CAJQPO010000045.1, read on the forward strand.
TTTGCCCACCAACCGCTATCCGCTTTTACTTCGTCGAGTAAAAATTCATCAATTACAAACTGGCCGTATACTTTTATCTTCTTAGCAATATTCACACTAAGGTTAATTCCCATTAATGCATTGTCTGCTGATCCTTGCTGGTACTCCACGGGTCGATAAAAAATAATTGGATTTAAATAATTTAGGTCAAATCCTCGATCCAATAATGTATCCTGCGCCTGCCATACTATAGACTCAAATAATCCCAAATTAACCGATTTGGAAATACTCCAATCCAAATAATGAGTTGCGGTAAACTTTCCTGAAAATTTCGACGCTAAGTTTCCTCCTGGCCGTCCAATGTCTCTTTGACGTGTAAATAGGTTTACATACTTGATATTCCAAACACCTGTTGTAATCTTAAAGTAAGGATAATTATTTGCAACATCACTTAGCAACAATGATCGGTAACCATCCCCAATAAAATTCTTTCCGTTACCCAATTGCAAAGCGAAAAATTTGTTCGCTTTATAATGTAAATAGCCTTGTAATTGATGATAACCAAAAGCATCACCAACTGTAGTCGCCAATCCAAAACCTGGTGAAACGCCTAAATCACTGGTTAATGAATCAATATATGATGGGCCATCAACATAATTGTACAAATAATTGGCTTCAACATTCAACCTGTTTTTTACCGTGCCAGATAATCCTATACCAGCACCTCCTCGCGCTGCCAGGTTAAACGCTTGGGTCGTTTTATCTATTCCCAATTCTATATCCGACAATGCCTTTATGGAAAACCAATCATTACTGGATAATGCAATCTCTTTTGTTAAAGTGTCGTGAAAATCTTCTTTTAGATAGGGACGTATTGAAGAATGACCACCATTACTAATTTGATCTTTAAGATATTCCCGTTCTACATATCGGTGCATCGGTACATTCCCAATTATATCTTGGGCTTTATAAGAATTGACCAACAGGAAAATAAATACGACCCAAATCAGCTTCATTCTTTTCTTGCTTTTTGCCTGAAAATGAATAACAAAATTAAAGCTAAAAAAGTAGCAACGCCAGCAGCAATGAAAAAACTAACCGTCGCATTATCTTGAGCGAAACATACAGCCAAGCCAACGACAACAAGGTTATAAACATATAAAATCACTACTGTTTTAGAGTGACTTAATCCAGCGGAAATTAGTTTGTGATGAATGTGATTCTTATCTGCTGAAAATGGCGAATTTCCCTTGCTTGCTCTAACGGCAAAAATCCGTATTGTATCCACTAAAGGATAGACCAAAACAGACATGGCGAAAACGGGTGTTGGTATTTTAGCAAGTATGCCCATACTTTCGCGAACCCTCGATTGATCTTCATTAATCATACTAATTGCAAGCACAGATATTATGGCACCAATTACCATTGACCCCGAGTCACCCATAAATATTTTTGCCGGACTGAAATTAAAAACTAAAAAGCCCAATAAAGTCCCGGCTAAAATCATGGCCAAAAGTGCTAATGGCACATTGCCAGTATAATAGAACCACCCTGCAAACATGATTGAATTAATCAGACCAATACCTGCAGCTAAACCATCAACTCCATCAATTAAATTATAGGCGTTCACTACTACAATATAAACGAACACAGACAGCAAAACCCCTGGCCATTCTTCCGTGAAATCTCCTACTCCAAAAATTCCATGCATTCCATCAATCTTAATGTCGCCCATCATTACCAAAATGAACCCAACAAGCATGTGTGCCAGAAGTTTCTTTAAAGGAGCCGTACCAATAATGTCGTCTTTAATGCCAACAAAGAACAATAAAATTAGACAGGCGGTAAGGTACTTGAATGTGGTTAGTGCCTCTTCTATAAAATTACCTTTATCCGTATCAGCAGTAGAGTAACTTTCTGGATACCACAATGCATAGGTAAATAAAACCGAACCGAAAATGATAATTCCTCCAATCGTAGGAATACTTCTTCTATGAATTTTTCTGGCTTCTCCCGGCTCATCAACCAAATGTTTCAACTTTGCTACTTTTATCAAAGATGGGGTTGCTAAAAGCACAATAAAAAATGCGGTAACAAAGCCTAATATAATCGTGTTTTCTTCCATCAGAAATCGTAATATAGATTATTTAGATTTGTTCTCATACCAAAAGATATAAATGTAGAATTTACAACTCCAACATTCTCGGCACGAACCCTATTTCTTACACTTATAAAACCAGTTAAGTTTGTTTTCACGTTAAATTTATACCCTAAGGTCAATTCCTGTACATTATTATAGATTGTTTTGAATTCAGGTTCTGTCATTCCAGCATACTGATCAGGAAAATTAATGTCGTTCTGATAGCCGTTATCTATGGATCTTATCACTCCTGAGCTTGTTTTCAATTGACCGAATATTTTATCTTTTTCATAATAAGCGATTCCAACTAATTCATGAAAGCTAGCTCCATAAGGGTGAGCCAGAGGGGCACTCATGTGCGACCAATTCTGTATCAGATTGTTAGCAGATACGGCATAAGTATAGGGGTTTGCACTGTTAATCTCCAACTGTAAATACAAATTAGTCATCCCAAAACAATCAAAGCCTTTAACTCCTGCTTGCCATCCCATCTTTTGTTCTTTTGGATTATCGAGTACCAATTGACCATACAATTGAGTCTTATTAAAAATTCGATATAGCATGTTCAACCCAAGTACAACATTATTCTCCGATTCAAATCCATTTGCAATTAATGATGAGCCCAGTATTGGGGAAAAAGCAGAAAAGTGAGCCGGAACAGTTCCAACAGTGTCTTCGTATTGTTTAAAAACAGCCCCTTCAAAAACGCCTAGCTCCAATTTGGAAAAAGGCTTAAAAGATAAATAATGAAAATTACCCAGCTTTCTTTTGTAAGTAGCTTCTGGCGTTGTTGCTGCTGGCAGTCTGTTCAAAGAAGACAATTGAGCAAATGTGGCAACATATTGAAATTTACCTCCCCCGAAATTATACGTAGAGCGCACGTAAGGATAATTAAAAGCAAAATCTGATAACAGCATACTTCTATAGCCATTACCAATAAATTGTTTTCCATGTCCTATCTGAAAATTCCAATTTTCTTTTGGACTATAAGAAAAATATCCTATTGCATAGCCGAAGTCCAGCACCTCGCTTCCGACGTTTTTAACCCTTCCTTCACCGGGTAAAGTCCCTGTTCTTGAAGCGTATTCTCCAATATAGCGTGGCATTTTCGCTTGATTCTCGTAGAAAAATGTTTCAAAAGAAAAATTGCTACCCAAGTCACCCTGAACCCTGATAGCTCGAGTATTTCTAATCATAATTCGAAGAGAATCACTAACGTCTCTACCCATTCTGAAATTCCCCAATGGATCAACAGTCAAACGATAATCATCCCCCTCTATCAAAACCAAATGTTCCTTAAATAGCTTTTGAGTAAAATCGTAGTAGTACAATCCTGAATCAACTTGCACATTTCTCACTTCATTAATCCCCCACTTTCCTTCTATATAAGGCCTCATGGAATAATGTGCTGAAGAATCTTTATTTAAAAGTCCTCTTTGGATGGCGTAATTTAGTTCATGGTTCAGCGGTAAATTCTTGCGCTGACTTTGCGCGTTGAATGCGATTAAGAAAAGTGTTATGTACACAAGATATTTCAACTTTATTATACTAATTGAGTCAAATAATTTGTTGCAACCAACTCATCATAAACTGCTTTTATTCCGTCATCTAAGGAAATTTTATGCCTCCATCCTAAACGATTCACTTTTTGAACGTTCATGAGTTTTCGTGGCGTACCATCTGGTTTTGTTGTATCAAAAACCAATTCGCCTTCAAATCCAATGATGTTTTTCACTTTCAAAGCCAATTCCTTGATACTTAAATCTTCTCCAGTCCCAATATTAACAAACTCATTTCCAGAGTAATTTTGCAGTAAAAAAAAGCAAGCCTCAGCCAAATCGTCTACATGAAGAAATTCTCTTTTCGGCGCTCCAGTACCCCAAACTTCCACTTCTTCGGCTTGTTGAATTTTCGCCTCATGAAATTTTCGTATTAAAGCAGGTAGCACATGAGAATTACTCAGGTCGTAATTATCGTTAGGACCATACAAATTAGTAGGCATGGCAGAAATGAAATCAGCGCCATATTGAGCTCTGTATGCTTCGCACATTTTAATGCCTGCTATCTTTGCAATTGCGTAAGGTTCATTCGTTGGCTCTAAAACATCCGTTAACAGGCTTGACTCTTCCATCGGTTGTGCAGCCATTTTCGGATAAATACAGGACGAGCCCAAAAACAAAAGTTTCTTTACTCCAGATAAATGTGATGCATGAATCACATTGGTTTGAATCATGATATTATCGTAGATGAACTCTCCTCTAAAAGTGTTGTTCGCATGAATCCCTCCCACTTTTGCTGCAGCTAGAATTACATACTCCGGCTTTTCTTGCTGAAAAAAGGCATTAACTGATTCTTGATTTCTTAAATCTAATTCTGAAGAAGTTCTAACGACCAAATTGGCATACCCTTCCCGATTGAGTTTTCTAACAATGGCTGATCCAACCATGCCCCTATGACCAGCAATAAATATTTTATCATCACTATTCATTATAGTCCATAACTTTATGACCACCGTCCATGAGGTACTTATCTTTTCTGAATAGTTCAAGGTCAGCAGCCATCATGTCTTTAACCAATGCATTTAAATCATGTGTATGCTTCCATCCCAGTTCTTTATTCGCTTTAGATGGGTCTCCAACTAAAACATCTACCTCCGTTGGTCTAAAATACTTGGGATCAACTTCAACAATAGTCTTTTTCGTTTTCTTATCTGTTCCCTTCTCATTCACTCCTTCACCGTTCCACTCTAATTCAATGCCTACTTCTGCAAACGCCAAATTAACAAAGTCTCGAACAGTAACTGTTTCACCAGTCGCTAGAACAAAATCATCAGGAACATCGTGTTGAAGCATTCTCCACATTCCTTCTACGTAGTCTTTAGCGTGTCCCCAATCTCTTTTTGCATCCAAGTTGCCCAAAAACATCTTTTTCTGGAGGCCTAATGATATTCTACACGCAGCACGAGTGATTTTCCGTGTTACAAACGTCTCACCTCGAAGTGGCGACTCGTGATTAAATAGAATTCCATTACTCGCAAAAATGCCATAAGCTTCGCGGTAATTTTTAGTAATCCAAAATGCATAAAGCTTAGCGACACCGTATGGACTTCTTGGGTAAAACGGCGTTGTTTCACTTTGAGGAATTTCATGCACCTTACCATATAACTCCGAAGTGGAGGCCTGGTAAAATTTTGTTTTTTTCTCTAAGCCCAATATTCGAATTGCCTCTAATAAGCGCAGGGTTCCCATCGCATCAGAATTTGCAGTATATTCTGGTGTTTCAAAAGAAACCTTTACGTGCGATTGTGCAGCTAAATTATAAATTTCATCAGGCTGGACCTCCTGGATTATTCGGATAAGATTAGTGGAATCAGTCAAATCTCCATAATGAAGTAAAAAGTTAACTCCTTCCTCATGCAAATCTTTATATAGATGGTCGATCCGATCTGTATTAAAAAGTGAGGTTCTTCTTTTTATACCATGTACCTCATAACCTTTGGATAATAGTAGCTCAGCTAAGTAAGCCCCATCTTGACCCGTAACACCTGTAATCAAAGCTTTTTTCATAAAGCAGTTTTGTATCAGACAAATTTAGTATTCCCTCGCTAGTTACCAACAATTATGTGACAACTACTCAAATATACCTGTTTAAAAACCGGTTCCATAATCTACAATTCTCCAAAGTAAGCCTGAATCTGTTATGAAACAACAAACCAATTATTAAGTAAGTCTTCTCGATTATAAATCATTTCCTGATTTGTTTTCACATCAATCAAGGACTTTCCTGCTGCATTCGCAATGGCGTGTCCAGCCGCGGTATCCCATTCCATGGTAGGTCCGAATCGTGGATAAACATCTGCAACGCCTTCGGCAACTAGGCAAATCTTCAAAGAGCTACCCATTGAGACAATTTCAATTTCTCCGTGCTTTTGCTTTAATTCGTTCAGAAAAGTGGTAGTTTCTGGGGACATATGCGACCTGCTGCCAACTGCTCGAAATTTCCTTGATTCCATAACAGCTGGGATTTTTATGGCTTGTCCATTCTCTACTTTTCTAGCACCTAAATTCAATGCTCCCGCATACAACTGATCTTTTACCGGCACATAGATAACTCCTAGTATCGGAACCCCATTTTCAATTAATGCAATATTGACAGTGAATTCACCATTTCTTTTGATGAACTCTTTGGTGCCATCCAATGGATCTACAATCCAAAGTTTTTGCCAATTTTTTCTTTCTTTATACGGAATTTCTTTCCCTTCTTCACTGAGAACAGGGATCTCCGAATTTTTCAAAATCTTAATGATCGCTAAATGTGCTTTCCGGTCTGCCAATGTTAGTGGTGACTGATCCTCCTTTTGTTCAATTTCAAAATCACCGGAGTTGTATACCTTTAAAATCTCTTTTCCCCCTTCAATCGCAGCCCTTTCAGCTAATAATAATAGTGCTTTCAATTCCACGCTTCAAATTTTTAGTATCCACTCCCCGTAGCTCCAATTTTTTCTATGGGGTGCCAAGTGGTTTTCATTTCAACAAAATCATCGATATAATATGGTGTATTATGGTCCTCATTTAGGAGATCTTCAAGAGGACTTATCGTGACTCTTTTTAAATTCTCAACGGCCAATTGCTGAACGGTATTAATCTCTTCGTTATCCGTTCCGCAATAGAGAAATCCATTAACATCCATGTGAGATGCCATGTGCTCAATTAGTTCCGATCTTTTTCCAGTTAGAATATTCACCGTTCCTCCAGGAACATCAGAAGAGTTTAGAACCTCAGCAAAAGTAATGGCACAAAGTGGTCGTTGTTCAGAGGCCAACAAGACACAAGTGTTCCCGCCTGCAAGCACAGGAGCGATTGCTGAAACAATACCCAACAAGCCTGACTCTTCCTTACAGATTATAGAAACAACGCCCATTGGTTCTGGTGCGGTAAAATTAAAATGTGCACTTGCCACAGGGTTTACTGAACTAAAAACCTGAGAAAATTTATCACACCATCCTGCATAATAAATCAATCGGTCTACACTCGCTATGACTTCTTTTGCTGCTTGACTTTTTGTGCTGCCCTGCAAAATAAGTTCCGCTATAAATTGGTTTTTTCTTCCTTCCAGCATTTCAGCAATCCGATATAAAATTTGACTGCGATTTGCCGCACTTTTTCCTGCCCATTTATTATGTGTTACTCGGGCGGCAACTACTGCATTTCGCACATCTTTTCTTGACGACAAACAGATGTTTCCTAAAGCTTTCTCTCCGTTCATTGGCGTGTAATATCGTCCCGATTCTGTTCGTGGAAAAGCACCTCCAATGTAGATTTTATAAGTCTTCATTATTTCAACTCTACCCATTCCTTATAAATTTAAATATGGTTTCAATCCATGTAAGCCGCCTTCTCTACCAAATCCGCTTTCTTTATAGCCACCAAATGGAGATGTTGGATCGAATTTATTATACGAGTTGGCCCAAACGATACCAGCCTTCATTTGTGAAGTTAAATTGAAAATTTTCGAACCTTTATCTGTCCAGACACCTGCAGATAATCCGTATGGTGAATTATTCGCTTTAGCAATGACTTCATCAATTGTTCTAAATGTTTGCACAGCAAGCACAGGTCCAAATATTTCTTCTTGAACGATCCTACTTGACTGCGAGACATTGGTAAATAAAGTGGGGCGGCACCAATAACCTTTCTTTGGTAAATCGCACGAGTTTTGATACATGGTCGCGCCTTCCTTTTTGCCAACTTCGATGTACTTTTTAATGATCCCGAGCTGTTCCTTTGAATTAATGGCACCAATATCTGTATTCTTGTCCATTGGGTCACCAACTATGAGTGATTCCATTCGGTCTCGGAGCTTTCTAAGTACAGTGTCTTTTACCGATTCTTGAATAAACAATCGAGAACCTGCACAACAAACATGGCCTTGATTAAAGTAAATCCCGTTAATTATTCCTTCAACAGCTTGGTCTAATGGTGCATCCTCAAATACAATGTTTGCTGCCTTTCCTCCAAGTTCTAGTGTTGTTTTCTTATTGGTTCCAACAACCGCCCTTTGAATAATCTTACCTACACCAGTTGATCCTGTAAAGGCAATTTTATTTACATCCGGGTGATTCACAATTGCAGCTCCTGTTTCTCCTGCACCAGAAACAATATTTACTACACCAGGCGGCAACCCTGCCGACTCAATAACTTCCGCTAATTTATATAACGTAAGTGGTGTCGTTTCTGCAGACTTGATTACTACCGTATTTCCCGTCGCTAATGCTGGAGCGATTTTCCAAGCTGCCATTAATAAGGGGAAATTCCAAGGAATAATTTGACCTGCGACTCCTAAAGGCTGTGGATTTCGATTCGGGAAAGCATATTTTAATTTATCTGCCCAACCCGCATAATAAAAAAAATGCGCGGCCGCTAATGGCACATCTACATCTCTTGATTCTCTGATTACTTTCCCCCCATCCATTGATTCAATTACTGAAAACTCACGTGCCCGTTCCTGAATCAGCCTGGCGATTCTATAAATATACTTACCTCTTTCTCCCGCTGATAGCTTTGACCAGACTTCATTGTATGCTTTTCTTGCGGCCAGAACTGCTCGATTAACATCCTTTTCATTAGCCTCAGCTACTTTTGCAAGAACTTTTTCAGTAGCTGGATTAATCGTGTCAAAATATTTTTTTGAAGCCGGTTTTACCCATTTACCTCCTATAAAAAGGTCATATTGCTCTTTTAAGTTTATATGTCCAGTGCTCTCTGGCGCTGGCGATAAATTCCATTTGGAATCAAATTCGAGTGTTGGTGATTTTCCCATTTCTGATTAATCTTTAGAAAAATAGTCCTTTGATTGATAATTTCCTGTTCGTTGTTTCTCAATCTGCATGAGTACGTCATTAGCCAAGCTACTTGCCCCATATCGGAACCACTGATTACTCAGCCATGCGTCTCCCAAAGTTTCCTTAACAAGCATCAAATATTGTAAAGCCAATTTTGAATTAGATATACCCCCTGCAGGTTTCATACCTATCATTGTGCCTGATTCATAAAAATAATCTCTTATAGCCTCAAGCATCACACAAGTAACCGGCAAGGTAGCCGCGGGGCTAATTTTACCTGTCGATGTCTTTATAAAGTCTGCTCCAGCATAGATAGCAATGTCACTAGCTCTTCTTACTTTATCTAAAGCACCTAATTCTCCCGTTTCCAAAATCACCTTAAGTCTAGCGCTACCACATGCTTCTTTCACTGCTGCTATTTCATCAAATACGTAGTTGTATTCACCCTGGTGAAACCTTCCTCTCGAGATGACCATATCTACTTCATCGGCGCCATTATCCACTGCCAATTTTGTATCCGCGATTTTAACATCCAAACTGGATTGACCCGCAGGAAAAGCGGTTGCTACAGATGCTACATTAATAGGAGATCCTAGAAGTGCTTTCTTAGCTTGTGACACGAAGTTTGGATAAACGCAAACCGCAGCTACGGTAGGTAAATCCGGATTTGAGGCGTGCAAAAATTTAGCTTTATTGCATAATTGACTCACTTTACCTCTGGTATCAGCACCTTCCAAGGTGGTTAAGTCAATCATATTCAGAATCATTTTAAGACCCTGAAGCTTTGCGTTGCTTTTGATGCTTCTCGTTGTAATCCTACTGATCCTTTCCCCTACGCCTACTTGATCAATTCTAGGTGTCAATCTAAAATCTGGTATCTGCGGTGCTCTCGATTTTCCCATAAATGCCTGTTGCTCTGCAAATATAACCAAATCCAAGAGGGCAACTGCTATCTTATCTTCATAAGACTATTCAAAATTCAATATTTAGCTACATTTGTAAGCCCAATGAAATCTGAAGACAGGAATTTACATACTGTATTTGACGAGCTACTTAATCGAAAAGATAAAGAAAAGCTCTTAAATCAACGCGGAATAGTTGTCTGGCTGACAGGGCTTTCTGGGTCTGGTAAAACGACCATTGCCAATCATTTGGAGCGCCGCCTTAATTCGGAAGGTGTCATCACGAAACTTTTAGATGGTGATAATATCCGTACAGGGGTAGGAAATAATTTAGGGTTTTCAACCGAAGACAGGACGGAGAATATTCGTAGAATCGCTGAAGTGGCGAAACTTTTTATGAACACCGGAATTGTAACTATTTGCTCCTTCATTAGCCCTACAAAAGAAATTAGATCCAAAGCTCGTTCTATTATTGGCCCTACCGACTTTCAAGAAGTATTTATAAATACACCTCTTGAGATTTGTGAAAAAAGAGACGTTAAGGGATTGTATCAAAAAGCGAGAGCTGGAGAAATAACTAATTTTACTGGAATTGGCGCTCCCTATGAAAATCCAGATAACGATTACATCGAAATCGTTACTCATAATAAAACAATAGATGATTCAGTTACTAGCTTGTATCAGCACATCATCGAGAAAATAAAATGGAGTTAATATGAATTCATATAGCTTAACGCATTTAAAAGAGCTCGAGGCAGAATCGATTTTCACGCTTAGAGAAGTCGCTGCGCAATTTGAAAATCCAGTTCTGCTATTTTCCGGCGGAAAAGACTCTATTGTTTGTTTTCATTTAGCCGCAAAGGCATTTTGGCCAGCTCCCGTTCCGTTCCCATTAATGCACATAGACACAGGACATAATTTTAAAGAAACAATTGACTTTAGAGACCAGTTAATCAAAAGAACAGGTGCAAGATTAGTTGTTGCGTCGGTCCAAGAAGCTATTGACCAAGGAAAAGTAACAGAAGAAAAGGGCATTAACGCTAGCCGTAATGGCCTTCAAACAACAGCCTTACTTGATGGAATTTCTGAACACAAGTTTGATTGTGCTATGGGTGGTGCCCGCAGAGATGAAGAGAAAGCGAGGGCAAAAGAACGCTTTTTTTCGCACCGCGATGAGTTTGGTCAATGGGACCCGAAAAATCAAAGACCAGAGCTTTGGAATATTTTTAATGGGAAGAAAAAAACAGGTGAACATTTCAGGGTTTTTCCAATTTCTAATTGGACTGAAATGGATATTTGGCAATACATTTTACACGAAAAAATTGAATTACCCTCTCTTTATTTCTCACACCAAAGAGAGGTATTTGAAAGAGACGGTACCCTTCTGGCAAAAACCGAGTTTATTCAACTGAAAGATTCAGAAATATGTGAGAATAAAACCATTCGATTTAGAACCATTGGTGATGCAACTTGTACTGGTGCAATAGCCTCAAATGCTACCAGCATTGATGACATCATTCAAGAAGTTGCAACTACCAGAATTACAGAAAGGGGAGGCAGGGCTGATGACAAACGTTCAGAAGCAGCAATGGAAGATCGAAAAAAAGAAGGCTATTTTTAACATTAGTATTTAGACTTATAACGCACATACATGGATTCAAAGACCTATTTAGACATG
>CAJQPO010000046.1 GCA_905480225.1 uncultured Flavobacteriales bacterium
AGAATTACAGAAAGGGGAGGCAGGGCTGATGACAAACGTTCAGAAGCAGCAATGGAAGATCGAAAAAAAGAAGGCTATTTTTAACATTAGTATTTAGACTTATAACGCACATACATGGATTCAAAGACCTATTTAGACATGGATTTACTTCGGTTCACAACAGCCGGTAGCGTTGATGATGGAAAAAGTACACTTATTGGGCGACTGCTATACGATTCTAAATCCATTTTTGAAGATCAGCTTCAAGCCATTGAGCGGGTAAGTGAGAAAAAGGGAAACAGCAACATAGATTTAGCATTATTAACAGATGGTTTGCGTGCTGAGAGAGAACAAGGAATTACCATTGACGTTGCTTACCGATATTTTGCCACTCCAAAAAGAAAATTTATTGTTGCTGATACGCCTGGTCACATACAGTACACTCGAAACATGATTACTGGCGCTTCTACTGCTAACTTGGCCATTATCTTAATCGACGCTCGGCACGGTGTTGTTGAACAAACTAAAAGGCACACATTCATCGCTTCCTTATTGGGCATACCTCACATCGTATATTGCATCAATAAAATGGATCTGGTAGATTACAGTCAAGAAGTGTTTGAAAAAACATGCTCAGAATTAAGGGCGTTTAGTTCAAAATTAGATACCACGGATATTCGATTTATTCCAATTAGTGCTTTAAATGGAGATCATATTGTTAACCGGTCACAACATATGGATTGGTACGAAGGATCTACTCTCCTGCACACGTTAGAAAATATTCATATTGCTGGTGACGAAAATCACATCGACTGTAGGTTCCCCGTTCAATATGTAATCCGACCAAAAAGTGCTGCTTTTCCTGACTACCGCGGATATGCTGGCCGCGTGGCGGGTGGTATTTTTAAACCGGGAGATGAAGTTATGGTGCTGCCTTCTGGGTTTACTTCTAAAATTAAATCGATTGATGCGCTTGGCGAACAGCTCCAAGAAGCTTACGCACCTATGAGCGTATGCATTACATTGGAAGACGAAATTGACATTTCCCGAGGAGACATGATTGTACGATTGAATAATGCTCCGCATGCTGAACAAGACATTGATTTGATGATTTGTTGGATGGGTAATCAACCCATGATTCCTAATGGAAAATATGCACTAAAGCATACCTCAAAAGATGCACGATGTTTAATCAAAGAGATCAATTACAAAGTGGATATAAATACCTTACATCGCAATGAATCAGACAAATTGATTGGCATGAATGATATTGCCAGAATTAAAATAAGAACCACTTCTCCCCTTTTCATTGACAGATACAACCGCAATCGGAGAACTGGAAGTTTGATTTTAATTGATGAATCAACCAACAACACGGTTGGAGCGGGTATTGTAATATAAAAAACCTCCACAAAAGCATGCCGAGGTCATTTAGAATAAATACAATTTTTACCTTATTTCAATCGAAACATGACGGGTAATTTAAAATAACTTCGTACTGCTTTTCCGTTATTTTTTCCTGGCGCCCATTTCCCTGGAATTCTTTTTACTTTCTTTACCGCTTCTTTGCCAAGTGCCTTATGCGGTACTTTTCCAATCGTTTTTACATCAGAAATAGTTCCGTTTTTTTCTACTACAAATTGCACAAAAACACGGCCTTGAATATTTGATTCCGCTGCTATTTCCGGGTATTCAATGTTTTTATTCAACCAAGACAATAAAGCACTTTGTCCACCAGGATATTCCGCTTTTTGTTCGACAATATCTGCAATGGCATCTATTTCTATTTCTGGTTCTTCCCAAACATCCTGAACAATTACAGTATCCTCATTCTGTTCAAGGCTAATGTCGTCTTCTTCCTTGTCATCCTCAACTATTTCCACATCTTGAACTACTACAGGTGGTGGTGGCGGTGGTGGCGGTGGTGGTGGTGGTGGTGGTGGTGTATTCACCATTATTTCTTCCACAACTTCATCTTCCATTCCACCGTCATCGAACTCTGCAAGAAGAGGTAATGGTAGAATTCCCGACTTTAACTCAAACGAGATTAATACCACGGCTAAGGCTATTAATAAACCTATGCCAACATAACCGGCGCGTGTGCCAATATTGTTGGTGTCCGCATCTGGGTTTTTCTTTAATTCCATGAGTAAATTTCCTTTCTATGCTAAATTAATACAAAATAATTACTTTTTGCGCCCGTAGGGTCAAACAAAATAACGGGATATCTTGATTATGATGCACGAAATAATTCTTTTCCATAAATTAAACGAAAGAAAACTATTCCTAGTGCACAACCCAACAAATTAGCTATGATATCATATGCTTCCCCTGTTCTGTCTTCAATGAGCGTGTATTGTAAAAACTCCAGTACCACTCCATAAATCATCGAAAATAAAACTGCCAGCGAAAGTGCTTTTCTTCTAAATGTATTTGATTTTTTTTGTCTGCGAAATGCTACTGTTAAGCTAAGTGCTAATAGTCCGAAAAGAAGAGCATGTACAAGTTTATCAAAACTCAATAACTGCAAATAGTCAATGGACGGCAAATCTTCTGTACTCATCAGACACAAAAAAAAGATGCAAAGAATCCAAAAAACAGAAAACCAAAAATGACGCATCTTAGCTAATTAGCGCTTCGTATGCTTCCGCATTCAAGAGCTCGTCTAATTCAGAGGTATCACTCATCTTCACTTTAATCATCCAGCCTGCACCAAAGGCGTCGTCGTTTACCGTTTCAGGATTTGACTCTAGCGCTTCGTTAAATTCCATCACCTCTCCACTAACAGGCATAAATAAGTCAGATACAGTTTTAACAGCTTCAATAGTGCCAAAGACCTCTTCTTTATCCAGTGTTTCTCCTACAGTTTCAATCTCGACATAAACAATGTCTCCAAGTTCTCTTTGAGCAAAATCAGTGACCCCGATAGTCGCAACATCACCATCTACCTTAATCCATTCATGATCATTTGTGTATTTCAAATCTGCTGATAAATTCATGTGTTCTAAAATTTTTAATTGTACAATAGATATTTTGGAATGGTAAAAATAGCAAAATCAACCATGAAAAAACATAGACCAAATCTGATATTAAAAAAAATCAAATTCAACGACCACAATCAGCTATTGTAATGTAAACCTAAGAGCTAAACCAGCATTCGTATTCGCTGTAGGGAAAGAGGTAGAAATATACGGAGTGGTTACGATCCTATCAAAATAAGCCCTAACACTCAAAGCTTTTCCCAATTTATAATCTGCTGTACATTTGATCGAAATCAGACGCTGACCAGCCGTTACTTGATTTTGATTTTCAATAATCTTTCTGGTTATTGTTTTGTTTCCTCGGATGGACACGTCTACCCTCACATTTAAATTACTAACTGGTTTTTTTCCTCCAATTTTAAAGGGTAGTTCCACATTATCAAATCTATAACCAGAGCCAATAACAAACTCATTGCCTTTAATTTCTGTTATTTGATTATTGGCCATAGATAACGATACATTCCTATCCTTTTTAAATTCTGCTTTTAAAATAAGGCTATTATGTAACGTAGCATCAAAATTTAATAGCGGTGCAAATTGCTCCATAATAGACGCGGTCATTATTTGTTTTTCCGCAATGAAATTACCGGAAGCGTCTCTTGCTGTAATTTGACCATTTGTCGGATCAGTCGCAGAACTTAAGTTTGTTGTAAAGGAACCTATCGTAAAACTAGATTTATAGGCATGGCTAAACGTAATTGATTTAAAGATTTTTTTCATGAAAGGAATACGAGAAATGCCGTCAATTGTAATCCTCCAATTCGGCAGTGGTATGATGCTAAAAGGATTAATGCTTTTCTTACTAGGGTCCTTTCCTGTGTAGGCAGCGATGAAAGAACCAAGTATAACATCTTGCTGACCCGCACCGTAGCCGTCCGAATAGCCCGCATCCTCTGTGTGTGTTCCCACAGAATTATCGTTTTGATCAGATAGTAATTGAGACACGCTTGTCCTGAAATCTCTGAGGTCAGAAAATATCTCACTTGTATTGGAAGTATCGCTCTCAAATGCTGTTTTCCATGTAAGGATAGAAGTACTGAATGTTCCTGTTTCAACTGGGTTTTGATGCTGATATAATAACAAGGAATCGTTCCATCTAAAATTATCTGTTGTATTAACTGATAAGTTCCTATTTATATTTAAATCTATACGGATTCCGCCTATTGGTTCGATTGTCGCTTTACCCGTAATATTTTCGGCATGGTTAGTCGTGTACTGCGTATTTAATCGTTGACTATTCGAATCTCGTATCATCCAATTGTTATCCGCAACAAATTGAGCGAAATCATTTCCGGTTGTGTCACCTAATAAGTCGTAACGCTGATAACCACCCATTACAAAATCTAATCCTGGCGCATCAAAACCTGGGCTCATCCCAATGACATTGGTAGAAGGTGTATAGCCCGGTAGTAAAACACCATCCGTAGTGCTGTAGGTAAGGTTTACGTTTTTCAACATCATGATCACCCTCGCTCCTTGCTCAAAAATATTGAAATTACTTTCTTTTTTATCGTCGTCATCACCCTTGCCTCCCGGTTTTGAAACAGCAGGCGCTTTGCCTCGAGCCCGTGAGCTCGCATTTCTACCTTGACGCCCATATTTTCTATTCACTTTTTTGAAATACGGAATCTTATTATACAAATTGACCAGATTAGCCTGTCCATTCCAATTCACCCTTCTACTATTTTGAATGGTGTTTCCTAACTCAGTTTGTGCTAGTGGAGCCCTTGCCCAATCATACGCGACGGAATATTTAGTAGACACATTGATCCAATCTGTCAATGGAAATTTGTTTAATGGCAACTGATAGCTCACGTTTAAGCCGTGACCGTATTGCATAGTCGTTCCCCAATTTCGTAGGCTTTGCGTAACAGAATCCTTAAAATTCTTATACTCATCTGGATACCATTCTTTGTTCACCCAAGTTTCATTTTCTGTAATAATTGCTGTATTGTTTGCGCTAAAATCAACTTTTAGCGCTTTAGTAATGTCGTATTTGAGATCATATCCACGATTCCAATTAAATGTCTTGTAAAACTGAGGAATGGTAAGTGCATTGTAATTTCCTCTAATTTGAGATTCGTTGTAAGACCGGTCTATATTGGTCCGGATGCTAACCGATTTGGGTTTAGGATTCAGATTAAAATCTTTCAGTAATCGAAGCCATTTCGATTTACGAATAAACTTAATCTTAGAAAAAGGTTTCCACGGTTTTGAATTCGGATTATAGGAATAATTGAGACTCGTATTGTAGACTTTAAATGTATTAAATTCCGTATTTATATTTCTTTTGTAGGTTTGGTTATAGCTCAAACTATACGTCCAGTTTCCTATGTCCCAAAAATGCGGTTTTGCTCCCTCCCTTTTTCGATCAATACGAACATTCGTAAAATTGATACTTTTTCTTTGCGTATAGTCTCGCGAAATTCCTCTTGCTCTTTTCAATTCGTCTTGAGGTAAATTCTTCATTAATATATCTGGATTCAAAGGGTCAAACATAGGATCTATAATCATATCTCCATACCCAACATACATCGGTAATGACACGCCTGATTTATCTCCAAAAAACTTACCAAGCTGGATAGTTGCTGATGCATCAAATGATTTTATGGTTTCTCTTTGACGTTCAGATATCCTTTTTTCAATACTTCCAAATCCTGGCGTACTTATTCCTCCTGACATAGCCACATTTGCAAAATCTGCCAATTGTGCGGTCACTCTCCCTTGCGCAGCCCATCCTCCAAAATCATCAAAATCAGTCAATCTCAACTCATTCACCCAAACTTCGGCGCATTTTTCCAACCCATCATCCGGTTGCCACTGATGTGTTGGGTCGTCTTTCCACGGATTGCGCACACCAATCATTATCGTTTTGATGCCAGCTAAGGAGGGATTTCCTACAATTGTAATTCGCCTACTTGGATCATCGGGGTCAGGAACAACATAAGGCGTTGTTCCCCCAGATGCTAATCCACCTGGCCTACTGATTTTCAATCCTCTCAACATCGAAAAATCAATAACCACATTATTGGCTTCTGGCCAAACCTCGTCGGGTACACCTGTATTTAAAGGAGATACTTTAATAGGGACTTCATATTCGTAATAATTGTTTTCAAAGTCCGTTCCTAACCGGATAAAACAAGTCACATCATTATCATTCAATGGCTTGGATACATCGGATTCATGCGCATGGATAAACATCCTTAATTTCTTGTAGGAAAGCACATCAAAAGAAGTATTTCTAAAAGCAGCTCTAGCATCACCATCTTTCAAGTTACAAACTTCTAAAACCATCGATTGCTCGTTAAGTCTTGCTAAATTTTGTGTTTGCACATTGACCTGCCTATTGATACCTGGAGGAACAATGTAATTGTCGTTTTCTTCAATATTTACAGCTCCAATATTGAAAGTTGTTCCACTTTCTTCATCTTGAATATAATCACCTGGTGTCCATAAATCTCGGAGGTAAGTCCGCCATTCTCCACGAATCAATTCCAACCGTCCAAATCGCATAATTAGCTCCTCATCAAAGTTCTTCATAAACATCCGTATAAAGCGAATCGATCTGAAATCTTGAATTCCGTTGATACGTGCAGATGGGCTCGCTATTGGGATTTTAAATTGATACCAATTAACTTGTTTGGTTGTTGTTCCATTCGTATATGTACCTGAAACTTTATCCGTAATGTAATTCTGGCCAACAACTAGATTTTGAGGCCTCAAATCAATGTGGTACTGAAAATAAGCTTCTGCTTCATTTAAATTGTTGTCTTGATTGATGTCCTCTACATTAGGAAGCGTAGTTGCAGAAGTTGGATACCCATCCGCATTCTGAGATGCAGACATGTCTGTTGTCGGAGAATTACCGTCATGACCGTTGTATTTTTTATACCGTTTCAGTATATCATAACCTAAAGCATCGTAATTATCATCTCGATAATACGTGTAATTATCACCGGAAGGATCGTTAATTATTTCACTTTCAAGAGAAGTGGAAAGACCTAGTCCTGAGACATAACTCACAAATGAAGTATAAAAGGTTTGCTCATCAATATCCTTCATCCCGTCCAATCCAATGTCTTGGTTTGGTCTTGCTGCTAAATCATTATCAAATGCATTCACAATTACTTGTGTGGTTGGTACTCTGGCTAAATTTGTCTCCCGAACAATCGTGGTATCAAAAGATCCGCTGGTCGAATTTCCATTTTCAAAGGATTTAGCACCGTCTTTGATAATGTCTTCTGAAATATTACCAATGTTGATGTAAAAATCTCCTCCACTGTGATTTTTTGAATCTACATTAGATGCATTGGGGTGTCCTGCTCCGTCTGGAGTGAATGGATCCATAATCCAAAATTGAATATACTGTACGTTAGCGGCCTCAAAATCGTTGGTTGTTAATGACCTCATGATACCAGACCATCTACTATTTGGATCATTCAATTTGCCAGAGGTCCCATTGATTCCAGCGGCATAAGATCCATCATCATAATTATAAATTCCTCGCTCGTCGGGATAAAAAGCCATATCAAACATCCCAATGAAAGTCGGTTGCCCAGTTCCTAAATCTTTATTTGGAAAAAGTTCTTCCATCAAAACACGTCGTTGGCGATGATCATCAACTATTTCTGTATTGCCTGAAATGTTATCCGGTGTTAAAGAATTGTCATTGTGAAACAAAGGATCTATCACATACCAAGCTAATTTGGCTCGATTCATCCCAGACCTTAAATCATCTGTAAAAACCGATTCTGGAAAAAGTGAGGTCTGCCCTTGTGGTATGGATGCAGGCACCCAAGAAGTAAACGAACGAATGTCAATGGCACTTTGAGACCCTTCAAAGTCATCAATATATGATGTACCTTCGTCTCCAATTGCCCGGTTGAAGCCGGGCATTAAATAGGCTGCTTCACCAGAGAATGAAACACTAGATTTTTTTTTGGTATTGATCCCTGGAATTTTATCGATCAACTTAGTCAAATACGGCACTTTTTTTCTAAAATCTCCGTTTAATCCAAAAATAGTATTTGAAATAGGTTCATCGCCCTGATTCACTTTTTGCGTTAGCGGACGCTCGGTTAAATTCATTACCGTTGCCCCTAAATTAAAGTCTTTATTTACTCGATAATCCATGTGTGTTCCCATCAACGTTTTCGACTGAATGCTAAAGAGGGAATTACTTTCTAATGAGATTTTAATTGGTGTTCCAGAACTCAATATACCGTCATTCAAAATTTTGACTCGTCCAAGATTATAATCAACTGTATAATCCTGTCCCTCGGTTAGGGTTGAACCGCCAGCGGTCACTTGAACAGAACCTCTTGGGATATTGAAGGCATTTAAAGCAATTTCAGAACTGGAAGAAGACTCATAAGTTCCTTTCAATTTGTACCTATTCAGTTCTGGTATTTGTCGGGCAGCTGTTTGGGTTGAATCATAAAGCGCTTGATACACAATTTGACTTCTGGTATTCGTATCGATACCGTAACCAATTAATTCTTTATTCAGGTGATATCCAAATGGCTCAACTGTGGTAAAATAAACCCTGCCATTTCGGGTGTTAATGGTTCCACCATTCTGAATTTTGCCATTTTGATCTGTTAAAGGCACGAAGTCAAATACACCATCAGGATTATCCATTTGTTGTGCATTATAGCGATCAAGGCCTACCATCCGGACCAAAGGAATACCATCCACACCTGGCTTAGGAATAAAATTCACATCTACTGATGTCGTTGGATTATTGTACCATACATCTAGACGGAAATTTTTCTGACTTACTTGATACGCCCCAATCGAATACACATTCTTCATCATTAAATCCCACAACTTTCGAACTGGACTGGTGACGGTTGATTTTAATAATTTTAAGTAAAGTGCATTTGTTCCAGTAATTCCATCTGTAGAAAATTCACCCACTTGATAGGTATTTCCTTGATGCGTATACTGATAGGCCACAGATAATACTTCATCATTATTCAAAGATTGATTAAGTGAAATGAAACCCAATTGAGCATTATACGTGTACTCCGTAGGCAATAACATTCGTGCATTTTCCAGTTTCTCATAATGTACTGCTTGTTGCATCGGATAAGTACCGGAGCTGAGTGCTGACGATGCATTAACAAAACCCCTTACATTGGGGTTAGCAGTTATGTAATCATAGAGACCGTTCGCATTATTCCTCGGCAAATCATCCGCCACAGAAGAACCATAGTTAGAAGCAAATTCGATATTACCGTTTTCTCCTAAATCCGTAAATGCGATAATATTCCTGGTGTCTGTATAATCATTGGTTCTGTTGGTTACCCAAACTTCAATTCTAGTTATTTGAACACCTGAGTTAACCATTGGTAAAGACTTCATGGCGTAATCGTAATTGTTACGATGATAATAATTTAAAAAGTAGTGCTTATTCGCCTCGTATTTATCTGCACTTAATTCAAATTCACTTATTTGTGCGCCACCTGCAACACTGATTTCTTTTCTTTCTCCTTTCTGTTGAGAAAAAATGGAAGTAATCGTTGCTCTTCCAAATTGCAATTGGGTTTTTATTCCAAATAAAGAACTTCCACCCTGAATAAGAGATCCGCTTAAAGGCAAACTGACATTACCTGCTTCAATTTTTTTAATAATCTCATCTTCGAATCCGGTATACTCTAATTTCATTTGGTTTTCAAAATCAAAAGTAGCTTCTGTATTGTAGCTGGTTTGCAGCTTTAATTTTTCGCCGATTTGACCCGTGACATTTAGTTGGATTTTTTCATCGAAATCAAACGTGGTTATTCTACGTTGACGTTCGGGCAATTGAGGGTTGTCAGTTTTCGAGATATTGAGTCCAAATCGGAGCTCTGCAGAACCTTGGGGC
The DNA here is from genome assembly GCA_905480225.1 of uncultured Flavobacteriales bacterium. Lineage (GTDB taxonomy): Bacteria > Bacteroidota > Bacteroidia > Flavobacteriales_D > Parvicellaceae > UBA10066. The sequence continues at coordinate 9,889 of CAJQPO010000046.1, forward strand.
TGAATGTTGATTTTATTACTTCCAAAAATGTCTTGAAACTTCTTACCTCCGACGTTTAATTCTGGAATCAAAGAAGATTGATCCAAATCCTCTTCTGCAACTTGATCTTCCCAATAATCGCTGAGTGATTGTTCTAGATTATATTCAAAAAATTCATCCTGCGTCATGAAACTGGGATTTCTATAGTCAAAATCTTCTCCTACAGTTGAATTAAACAGGTAATCGTCAGTTTCTGGGTCATAAATTATCGAATTGTTGATGTTGTCAGGAATCTCAAAATCAATGATATTATTCGGATTCTGAGAAGGATCTATGGGATCTTCAATTGGATAAATGAGGTCTACATCAGGAGAATCTACCTTTACATTGAAAAAGGAACTTTCGCTACTTTCATTACCCATGAAAAAATCTACTCCTGAGCCAAGAGATTCGTAATCAACATAGTTATAATCATTAGGTGTAGCACTAGCCGTCCATATTACCATAAAGGCAATAGTAGATGACACAAGTTGAATCAAATATTTCTGTACGCTACTCAAAAGGGTGTTAATCTATAGTCGTTTTAAAGCCTGTTTAATAAGCTCATCCAAGCCTATACTTGAACTATTCTCCATCACTTTTACAAGCGCTTTTTCTGCTTGTTTTTTATCAAAACCCAAAACAACTAAAGCAGATAACGCCTCATTTCTGATAGTATTGTCCGATAATCCAGAAACATCAACCGAAACTCCTTCTTTTTCGATCTTATCCTTTAGGTCAATAATGATTCTTTGGGCAGATTTAGCCCCAATGCCCTTGATACTTTTTAGCAAATTGACGTCTTCGCTACTTATCGCTGCAGCCACTTCGCCGGGTGATAATGCAGAGAGGATCATTCTGCCCGTGCTAGCTCCAACACCTGATACGGATATTAAAAGTCTAAACATATTTCGTTCAACTTCGTCTCCAAACCCATACAACGTATGGGCATCTTCTCGAATGGCGAGGTGTGTTTTTAGGAGTACTTCATCTTTACTCCCCAACTGAGAAAAGGTATTCAGCGAGATGTGACAATAATATCCTACACCATTACATTCAATTACTGCATGTGCAGGAGAAAATTCTATTAATCGGCCTTTTAAATGATCAATCATAATTACTTTCTTGTTTGAACATCGGCTGCAGCAATTGCAACCATGTTTACAATTTCTCTAACCGAACTCCCAATTTGTAGGACGTGTACCGGTTTTTTCATTCCGAGCAATATCGGGCCGATTACCTCTGCACCCCCAAGCTCTTGCATTAGTTTATAGCTGATATTTCCTGCAGACAAATTGGGGAAAATCAATGTGTTCGTTTTTTTCTTCGACAATTCTGAAAAAGGAAAACGCTCCCTCATCAATGATCTGTTCAATGCAAAATTAGCCTGCACCTCTCCATCAACAATGATTTCTGGATATTGACTGTGTAATAGTCGAACTGCTTCTCTCATTTTTACAGCATCCTTTCCTTCTGAAGAACCAAAATTAGAATAGGACAAAAAAGCTATCCTTGGTTTAACCTTGAAACGCTTGACAATTTTCTCAACAAGAACGGTAATGTCAACTAACTCCTGAGGGCTGGGGTCGTAATTAACCGTTGTATCTGCAAAGAAAAAGGGACCTTGCTTTGTCATTACAATGTACATCCCAGCAATGTTATTTACACCGTCATCTACCCCTATTACTTGTAATGCCGGGCGTATCGCATCTCCATAGTTTCTTGTTAATCCAGAAATCATAGCATCAGCGTCACCCAATTCAACCATAGCTGCACCAAAATAATTACGCTCACGCATAAGCTTTAGAGCATCAGAATAGGTTACCCCCCGCCTCTTTCTTTTTTGAAATAACGTCTCTGCATACCTGGCTCTATTCTCAATTTGATCAGGCGCTCTTGGGTCAATTATTTCACAATCCAATTCCAAGCCATTCTCCTCAATCATTGCTTGAATTTTCTCTTTGTGACCAAGAAGTATAGGTTGTGTAATTCCTTCCTCCAAAACAATTTGAGCTGCTCTTAATACTTTATAATCATCTGCTTCTGTAAAAACAACTTGCTGCTTCTTTCTTTTAGCCCTTTGAGTGATGTTTTTCATTAGCTTGTCATCAAGCCCCATTCTTTCAATCAATTCATTCTCATAAACATCCCAGTCAACAATAGGGTTTTGCGCAATTCCAGTATCCATAGCTGCCTTTGCGACAGCTGGCGCTACGGTAGTAATTAACCTCGGATCTAAGGGTTTTGGAATGATTTGCTCCCGACCAAAAGCAATTACTTTTTCTCCATAAGCTTCGTTGACTTCTTCCGGAACGGTTTCTTTTGCCAACTTTGCTATTGCCTTAACAGCTGCCAATTTCATTTCCTCATTAATGCCTGTTGCCCTTACATCCAAAGCACCTCTGAAAATAAATGGAAAACCTAAAACATTATTTACTTGATTGGGATGATCTGATCTACCAGTTGCCATGATTAAGTCATCACGCGCGTCCATAGCTTCCATGTAAGATATTTCTGGCTCGGGATTGGCTAATGCAAATACGATAGGATCATTAGCCATCGACTTTATCATCGCCGGGCTAACTATATTTCCTTTGCTCAATCCCAGGAAAACATCAGCGTCTTTCATGGCCTCTTCTAAAGAAGAAATTTTACTTGAGGAAGCAAATTCTTTCTTTTGAGCTGAAAGTCCTTTTCTATTTTTAGTAATTACGCCTGTACTATCGAGCATTAAGATATTTGCTTTTTTCGCACCCAAAGAAACGTATAACCTGAGGCAAGAGATAGCAGCAGCGCCTGCTCCATTTACCACAATTTTTACTTTATCAATTTTCTTATTGGCTATTTCAAGAGCATTAATAAGTGCGGCTGATGAAATGATAGCGGTTCCATGCTGATCATCGTGCATGATAGGAATTGCCAACTCTTTTTTAAGCCTTCTTTCAATTTCAAATGCTTCGGGCGCTTTTATATCTTCAAGGTTGATTCCACCAAATGTGGGTGCTATGGCCTTGACCGTTTCTACAAATTTATCAATGTCTTCCGCATCCACTTCAATATCGAACACATCAATATCTGCAAAAAT
>CAJQPO010000047.1 GCA_905480225.1 uncultured Flavobacteriales bacterium
CACCTGATTCTGAGAACTTGACTACATAGACATTTTTATTGCCACTACCCAAATCCTGGTATCCTGCTACAACATAATTACCTTCGGCATCAATGACAATAGCTGAAGCCGATTCATTCTCTAATCCTCCAATATTCTTTGTCCATTCCTGATTTCCAAAACGGTCTGTTTTAACAACAAAAATATCGGATCCAGAAGCAGTCGTCTGGGTTCCTGCTAATATGTATCCACCATCAACGGTAGTTTTTAAGTCATAGCCTATTTCTAAATCGGATGTGCCATAAAACTTAGTAAATGTATCCAGTTGTCTAGATTCTAACGGAGCTTGTTTGCAACCAACAAATGGCAAAAACGCTACCCAAAGTAGTATTAAGTGAGCTTTATTCATTTTCTTTTTTTACGCTTGTCTCCTTTAATTTTTGGACTATAAAAAGAATATTTAAACCCTGCGAGGACACTTAAATAATTTAATTTATAGTCATCATCTAAAAAGTAATACTTGTGAATAACCGTTTCGTTATCAAAGCGTTTTGAATTGTTTATCATGTTGTTTAAGGCCATGTTGTACCGAACATCCACGAAGACATGGTGCTTGCCTATCCTGTAATTGACTCCACCCGAAAAATTGGCCCAATAGTTCAAGGTGTTTTTTGTATTGCCTACATTTTCTTCTGAACCAGATACAATACCTTGAGATAAATCCAAATATTCCCGCTGAAATTCGCTGTCAGAATTAATCAGCCAGCCACAGCTACCACCTACTTTAAAGGAAGGTCTTAATCGATTCATTGTTGCACCTAAATAATAAACGAGGTTTAACCTCGCCATAATGTGGTCTTGCCTCTCTGTAAAACGCAACTTAGAAAAATCGTAAAGTTCCGAGTCGTAGTCAAAAGTCAACTGTGTATACTCAAACTCACCGGCCAAATAGGCATTATGAAATAAATTAACATCTGCAGCAGCTCCAAAATCCAACGCAAATCGCTGCGTATAGTTAGGTGTGAATTGTGCATTGTTGATGTCGTGAACACCAAATACGTTAAGTACTTCTATCGAACTTAAGTTGCTCCCTACAAAAGCCGATAAAGTAAGTCGAGGATCATTGTTGTATTCGTTTAATAGGTCAATAAATTCTTTTTTATCCAGCGGAGTTGGTTGATATTCCGGTTTGAGCGTCAACAATTTCTTCATATAAAATTTAGCCTCGGGTCTATTGTCTTCGTATAAATACGTATGTACCAATAAGGAATAGGCGGCGATTTTACTTTCATTTGTTAAGCCTGGCAAACACTTAATCAACTGTGTTGGCACGGTTTCCAGTAATCCTTCTTCATACAATTGCTCGGAATCTTTGAGAATGGTTTCACAGTTGCTCTCTTGAGAATACATCTGAAAAGACACGAATACAAGCAGCAAAAAGCAATATGTAATTTTGTTTTTCATCCTTATTTTTCACATGTTTTTTCGTAAGGGATGTCAGTCGCCACGTATTTTTCCCACTCTGCTTGTGTCATGTTTCTTTGCAATAAAGGGCACATTAAATCGGCTAACTGCTTAGCATCAGTCGGGAATTTTTGGATGATGTTGTTCATGCTTCCCGAATAAATGGTCTTTCCATCGTCAGAAAAAGCAACCGTCCAAACCCAATCCAAATGATCGTTGAGAACAATAGGTGCTAAATCATAATCTTGCGTTAAAAATAAACGAACCGTTCCATCTAAACCTGATGATGCCATGTATTTATCGTCTTTACTAAATACAAGATCTGTTATTCTCGCGGTATGCCCAACTTCTGTAAACAGTACTGATAAATTAGCTTTTGCATCTAGAACCCTAATAACACCAGACATATCCCCCACAGCTATCCTGTCGTCTTGTTCGTTAAAAGCCAAATTGGTGATGGGATTTGAAACCCCAATGTCGTAACTAGCCATCGCATATTTATTTTCAACATCCCAAGCCAAGACTTGTCCGGAATTACAGCCTCCAACAATGGCTTTGTAATCATGAGATACCGTAATGGTTCGAATCTGTTCGCTTTTAGAATCCAATGTTAATTTTTCTCCCGTATTTATATCCCAAACATAAACCAAACTGTCTACACCTATAGATACTATTTGATTAGATCCTAAAAATGCAACATCAATCACTGCTCCTACATGACCAAGTAATTTCTGGATGATACTATCACCAGACATTGTGTATACTGTAATTGCACCTGACTCATTCCCACTGACAAAATTCTTTCTTTCAGGTCCAATTGCAATTTTTCGTACCCTGCCTTTTTCAGATGCGATTTCTTTGGGCACATCAGAATCCCACCTGATAATTTTGCCATCGCTACCAGCACTTAAGAATGCATTTTCTGAGATGGGTCGCATTGAACGAACAGCTGCCGTGTGCATTTCAAATTGCTTAAATCTGTCTGGCTGTAATGATTTCGCTGCTTCGTATAATCCACCATATACATCAGACTGATGCGGTTCTCCGCCATACGTTTCATTAAAAATATACGCCTCGTATGCAATCAACCCCTTTTCCTGTAAATTTCTTCTAAGTTGCTGAGACTTGATAGCCATTGATTTAGAAATCGAAAGCATCCTCAGCTTATCCGCATCTTTCTTAGCTTCTCTTGCCGTATTGGCGTTTTTATTGGCTTCTGCTCGCTGCTCTTCCGCTTCCTTTCTGCTTTCTTCTGCCTGAATCAACGCTATTCTTGCTTCCTCTGCTTTATTCTTTGCTATAACGGATTGTCTTTTAGCTTCCTGGGCACTTTTGTTTGCATTTTCTCGTGCTTTTTCTGCTTCAATTCTTTTCAGGTCTGCCTCTTTTTGTGCTTCCAACGCTTGTGCGGCACTTTTTTCTGCTTCGTCAGCGTTCTTCTTGGCTTCATCTGCATTAGCAAGTGCTAAATTTCTTTGCACATCTGCATCCGCAAGAGCAATGTCTGCCTTTTTTCTTTGCGTATCTGCTTCTAAATATTGCATGAATGCCCATACCAATACCAATAAGAAAAATATAGCCGCGATACCCATTGCTATAGCGAATATCCTAGAGCGTTTTAATGCTTTTTTCTGAAGTTTTACTTTGTTTCGTTCTTCAGCGTCGTAAGCCTCTTCACTGTTTTCAAGAAATAAAATGGTTCGCTCAAATTCTGGAGCATAACGCTTAGCCCAAGTAATAGAAGGGTTTTGCTTTTGTCTCCAGTTGGTAGCCAAATGTAAATCTGGTGGTCGCCACAAGCCCCCCGTACCTTCCTGAAACATAGCAGCCGCATTTGAAAGCCGAACATATAACTGCACTGCATTGGCCTCTTCTTCTACCCATGTCATTAATCGAATCCAGATTCGCATTAAACTCTCATGAGAGATGTCTATTATTGCTTCTCCATCCAAAGCACCAGCACTTGTCGTTAAAAACGACCTGCCCGACATGCGAAAAGTATTAACAACTTTAATGACTTCTTCTTCTGAAGCCTGCGATATATGAGCCAGTTCTCCCAACCGAGAAGGTCTTCTAACTCCTTTATTATCTGTTCCTCTTTCTGTTAAGGACTTAAAAAGGCTTTCACAAATTTCTTTTTCTCTTTCATTTAACTCATCGTACGCCTCATTAGCATGATCAGAAAGAGCTTTTTCCATGGCACCGACTGCTTCGTAATGCGTAGTATCTGCCGGATCTTGTTTGCTGGAAAATCGAGTCCAATAATCCCAGGTACGCATCAATGCATGTTGAAGAATAGGAAGTTGGTCTTGCTTATCACCAATGTCATTTAATAAACGTTGAACCAGTTGATGACTTATTTGACCTCCACCGACAGCAATTGGCCCTTCAATGGCTTGTGTAATGTCTCTCCGTGTCATTTGCGGAATCAAGTAATGGCTATCATTGATTAGTTTGGTCAACTCTTGAAACTGCGAACATTCCCCAATAAAATCAGACCGCATCGTGATGACGATGTATATCGGCACCTCATTTTGCTTAACCGCTGTAAGCAATAATTTGACGAAAGCAACGGCATCGTTGTACGCGTTTTGGGCATTTTCACTTTTCCTAAAACGGAATAATTCTTCAAACTGATCGACTAAAATCAACACATTTTCATCCGCCTTCCGATCCATGTGCTTAATCGTCTCTACTAGTCCCTTGGCACTACTTTTTAGAATCGCTTGGGTCATGGCGTGACGGACTTTCAAATCCTCGTCACTGGCGTCGGGCAACTCATCTTGGGCAATGGCGGCAGCCAAATTATCAATGGGAGCACTTCCAGGTCTAGATGCAATAATTCTCCATTTTGAACCTGCCTCAGTAATAAAGCCTCCATGGAGTATAGGTACTAAGCCGCAATACATCAAGGAAGACTTACCACTACCTGAAGAGCCGATTACCCCTACAAATCTATTTTTAGAAAGGTTTTCTAACACCTCTTCACTTTGTCCTTCTCTACCGAAAAACAAGTGACTCTCATCAATTCTAAAAGGACGCAACCCGGGAAATGGATTAAATCCCTTACCTCCGCCTTCTGCACTACTAGAAGCCATAACTGTATCCGGTTTCACCGTCATTCAGACAATTGTTTTACGAAGCTATCAAAAGCTGAAGCATCTATTTTATTATTTAAATCAATGAAAGAATAAGTGGCAAATCGAGATTCAAAAACCCCTCCGCTTTCCTTACTCATTAAACCAATACTTTTATAAGGCTGTTTTCTACCGTATCCCGGACTTTTAACAATATCATCCATGGTACTTTTCAACCACATTTTATTACTGGAAGGATGGTACAACAAACACCCGATGCATTCTCTTAAAATTCGTTTGTGTCTTGATAAAATAGCCATATCACCTTGATCAAATGCTGATCTCACTGTTTTAACACCCTTTGAGTTCAGTAACTTTTCTACTTCTGCTGCACCTTCAGCATTGGCTATTTCATTAATTATATAAACTGCATCTTGATAGCTATCCAAACCATTGTTCATTGTGCTATCATTGCGACTTATTTCACTATAGACTAAAGTTTTTAAAGTTTCCAGAGGAGCCTGAATGAGTTCTGCCCCATGCATGGATTTTTGATCTCTTTTGAAAGTTTCAAATACCAAGCGCTGATCTTCAGAAAGTCTCAAACCTACAGGGGTCCATATATACCGAATTAATTTGTTTTCGGTGATTTCTCGTTCTTTTGAAACGCCAGAAGCAATCGAGTTTTGTGTTTGCAGTTCAAGGAACTCCTTCTGTGATGCCCCAAACATGTGTATACTATAATCCACCATTTCCAACATCTCTTTAATCTGGATTTTTCGCTGGTCCTGATTCGAAGACAAAGGGTAATCTGGGAATATTTCTATTCCTGACTCTTTTAAATCCCTTATTAAGTTATCTCTCATTAACAGCAAA
>CAJQPO010000048.1 GCA_905480225.1 uncultured Flavobacteriales bacterium
TTGGTGTAGACCAATTCGTTACATCTGTGATTTCATACGACAACACGATTTCTAGTGCCTATGTCGAATGGTCGGTGAACACGCCGGTTTTTGGCAATATTATTTCAATGACCAATACGACAGACTCTACCTGGGTTTCGGATTTGCCATTACCTAATTCACCTGAGGGGATCAAGGTATACTTCAAAGTGTTTGCTGTTGGTAGCACAGGAGACACAACAGAAACCTACAAGTTCATGTATGATATTGCACCTTATGATTATTGTCCGTCATCCGGGAATATGACTTGGGCAACAGCTATTACTTTAGTCGATATTGATGCTATTTCCAATTCAACGGGTAAAATACAACCCTACACAGACTACACAGCAAGCGACTCAACGGTAGTTGAAATTGGCAGCACACATAACCTTACGGTTAATGTCAATACCGATGGGAATTACACGGTGCACGCCAGGGCATGGGTAAATTGGAACCAGAATTATGATTTTTCTGATGCCGGTGAAGAATATAATTTGGGCTCAGCTCTAAATACTCCGGATGGACCCACCGACCTTTCACCACTCAGCATTACTATACCGCTCACCGCAGAGTTAGGCAAAACCATCATGCGTGTATCGGCGAAATACAATGTTGCGTCTGATACTTGTGAAACTGGCTTTGACGGAGAGGTAGAAGACTACGCGATCATCATTACTAAGATGCAATTACTGGATTCCACAACAGTAACAATTTGTCCTGACGATAGTATCTATGCCGGAGGGCAATGGCAAAACACTGCAGGTACATATTACGATACCGTTTTTGTATCTGCAATTGCAGACAGTATTTATATCACCAACCTTAATATTGGAACGGCTACAGTAGGAACAGATGTGTTAACATCTTGTGGCTCTTACACATGGATAGATGGGAACACCTACTCCGCCAGTAATAGCACAGCAACTCATACCCTAACCAATGCAGCGGGCTGTGATTCTGTAGTTACACTTAATTTAATTGTTGACAGTGTTGACACAAGTGTTACACCATCGGGGTTATTATTGACCGCCAATCAATCAGGTGCAAATTATCAATGGGTAGACTGCCCTGCCATGACACCAATAAGTGGTGCTGTTGGTCAGTCTTATACGGCGACCGCTAATGGTGACTATGCGGTAATCATCAGTTATAGTGGGTGTACAGATACTTCTGGATGCTACACTGTGAATAATGTCGGAGTTATAGAAAATGATTTTGAAACTGACGTATGCATTTACCCGAACCCAACAGACGGAAACTTTTCCATTGATTTAGGAGGCATTTACGAGACCATAAATGTTTCTATAAGCGACGCTGGAGGTAAACTAATCCAAGCAAAGACCTACACAAGTTCTCAAATACTGAGATTGAAACTAGACGGATCTGCAGGGATTTACGCACTGGTAATAGAGTCTGGTTCTAAAAGGGCTGTAGTAATGCTAGCTAAAGAATAGAGACTCGATATGTGCGAAGTACATTTGAAAGTTTAATGGCATGGATATTTTGCGCAGTTTGCTGAATTTAAAGAACCTAGCAAACGACGAGTAAGGCTTTTACAAAAAAATCGGAAATCTAAAAAAGGCATGTAAATAGATTTTGAGAGGGTATTGTAACTGGCACAGTTATTGTTAATTTAATGTTAAATTATTCAAAATGAAAGCATCGATTTCTTGTGCACTTTTATTTCTCGTGATTATTTCGACTAACTGTAATAAAGACATAGGTGAAGTAACGCTAACTTATAATAAAGCGACTGCAGTTTATGGTGACCTTGATGCTATTCGGGCGACACCTTTGATAGGCTTAAATCGAGCAATTGAAGACCCTGGAAAGATATTTATGGGAGATGAGGTTCTTTTAATAGGAGAAGAGGGGAAAGGGATACACGTCTTTGATAATAATAATATTAATGATCCTGTTCCAGTACTTTTTATTGATTTACCATTTACGAATGAATTCTATGTTCAAAAGGACATTATTTATGCTATTTCCCATTATGATATGGTTAAAATTGACATTTCGAATATGTTAGCACCAACAATTATTGATAGAGATATGCATGCGTTTTCTGAACCAATTGTAAATAATCAAGGAGAGACACTTGTTGGGTTTGATTTTGGCGTAGTTACCGAGAGTTTTGAATTAAATGGTCAGGAAGCGCAAGCTTTACTAGAGGAAAGTATTTTATACTTTGACTACAGGAATAATATGATACCAAAATCAACCATTCCATCTTCATTTGCAGGAAACGGTACCGAAACAGATCAGGGCACTACCAATAGAATTGCCCTCACTGATGAATACCTCTACGTAGTCACTGATAATTCTCTATTGACGTTTGTAGACAATCCTACTGAGTTAAGTGTGGTTGATAAACAATACCTAGGAGAAGGTGTAGAAACGATTTACTTAAGTAACAATCAACTATTTATTGGGACTCAAACCGCAATGATAATAATGGATATATCTAGCGAAGAAAATCCTTTTTTGTTGTCCAGTTATTGGCATCCAATGTCGTGCGACCCAGTTCTTCCTAGCGGGCCCGTTGCATATGTGACTCTGAGATCCATAAATCAAGATGGATGTACCGGTGAAGAGAACTCTTTAACGGTGGTAGATATTAGCAATGTACATAACCCTAATGATTTGGTGATTATTCCAATGAACAGCCCCTTCGGAATGTGTATCCAAAATAATTATTTATTTGTTGGTGAGGGCGCTAATGGAATTAGTGTTTTTGATATTGCGACACCGTCTTCACCGGTTTTAGAAATGAGTTTCCCGGACGAAATTTATGATATTATGCCCCATCCAAACGCTCCAAATCGTTTTCTTGCCGCAGGCCCTGAAGGGTTGAGTCAATACGAGGTAGATTATACTGCACAAACAATGACTTTACTTAGTGCAATTACTTTTTAAATCAATAGTTAAAAGTATTTATAGCTATCAATTGGTGTTGTGGATTACCGCTGTTGGTCTGGGCACTTTTAATCAGGTTCGCAGTCAGTCCAAACATGCCATTGATGAAGGATGCATAGTCAAGACTCAGCACCACGGTAAAATTAGGGGTTCGTTGGTGGGACAAAATGAAAAAGGATGGGTCATTTCCAATTATCAAAAAGACACCATTACGGTTTTAAAAGAGACCATTCGAAAGATTTATTTTCCCGACGAAATCACACTCTTTGCTCGTAAAAGATTTCACTATAAAAAAGGCAGACTGCTGAATCACTCCTTCGGAATCGGATTAGGTGCAGCACATTGGAATTTGTCTTATAACAGACGATTTACTACAAAGTTTGAGGCTGGATTTGGTCTTGGAGTGCATAATAACAGCTTTTATTTTAACACTTCTAACTCTCAACATTGGGTCTTCGTAGGCTCTTGTCCCTTATATGTGCACGGGAAGTATATATTTAGCTCGGGTAAGAAATTATGGTATGGAAAAGCAAGAGCGGGGTGGGCAAATAATTTCAATTCCAGTAGCAGTTACGATTTAAAAGATGGTTTCCTTTTTGAAGGAGGAATTGGTGTGACTTTCAAATCCAAAACTAGAATGAAACGATATCTTGAAATGACTCAATATTTTGCTCAGGCGAGTGGAATGGCTGCAGACAATAGTGCATTTGCACTTTCAGATATTGGTTTCAAAGTTTGGTTTGTCAGTTTTATGATAACCTATGGTATAGAGATAGGTCGATGAGAATCTATTTAAGTTTTTCTTCCGATTTTTCTTTGTGATAGTGAAGAGTTTCGTGAATGATTAGCTCTTCAATAGAACGCGTATATTCTTCGTCCCATTTGATTTTTTTATAAATCGAATCATACTTGGCAATCCCAATAGGATTCAATTTTAGAAAATCCATTTTTAATCCTTTTCTTGAAGCGAATAAGACGACCTCTACTTTTATTTTGAATTTCTTTTTCCCTTTTTTTGGTAGATCGGTTGTCTCAATGACCAAGTATTTAGAGACGTATCCAGTCTTGCTGAATTCAATTTTATAACGATGATTTTCTTTAAGAACAAAAATGCATTTACCATTTTGAGTCACAATGGAGTCCACTTGAACATTATTGTCAAAAAGCGTTACCGTAGCCACGTCGATTTTTTTGGCAGTTTGAACCGCACTTATTTTAGCATCTAGCTTAATGCTTCTTTCTTGTGCTCCACTATAAAGAGAGGCAAGAGTTAATAATGTATATATAAATACCGACTTCATTATAGTTGTTAGCGAATATACAGATTTAAGGTAATGACATTAAAGCGGAAGAATTGTCAATAGGCGCATATTACTACTATTCTTCAGCGTTTTTTAAGTAATCGATAACCGATAATTCCTGAAGTTTAATGTCTAACTGTAATTTCGATAGTAAGGTTAAAATAGCGGCCAAAGGCTTGTTTTTAAATCCGCTACTTTTCCATTGGTGGCGGGTAGTATAGTCAAGATGATTATCTAAAGAATTAGAAGAAGCGTTATCGACAAAAACACTGTCTACTGTTTGTCGAAAGTGATTAAGCTTCTGAGTCAATTCAATGGCGGAAAAAGGGCCAGTTTTTAATTTGGAATAAGAGGTTCCGTAAAAAATTTCTGAAGGAGTAATACAATCGTCATAATTTTTCAGAAAATTAAGACTGATTATGGTGTCCTGGGCTTCAATTTCTGGACGTTTTAAATCTTCGCATTTAGCGATTAACAATACTTTTAGTTCATTGATATAAATAATAAGTTGTCGGGCTGAGTCCCTAATATTCATCCCCAAATTAAACTTAGGCAGGAAAGTGTCACCCTCAGTTTGATATTTTAATGTGAGGTCATAGTATTCTTTGTCAATGTTTCTACCCAAAATACTTCGAGATTTTTCAAGCCCTGCGTTGATGGCTATATAACCGGAATACATGTTTTTTTTCCCGCCGTATTGTCCAAAACTTACCAATGGGAGCAAAATAATTAGGCCCGATAAAATCAGCTGATGCATGGGGATACTGAGATTAATTTTTTTTGTGAAAATCATCTTTTGCCCTTCTTCAGTAAGTAGGAAATTGCATCTGATGCGACTGCTTTTGAGTTAATTCTTAATGCGCGCATTGCTTGAATTATTGTCGTGTTTTCGAGCAATGGATCCTGACTGGAACCAATTTTTAATACTTCAAGCCAAATTTCAGCAAAACTTTTATTCTCTCTTTTAGCAAGAGCGTGCATGTAATTAGCAATTTCTTCCTTTGTTGTGCCGTTCAATTTTTTTAATTCTTTTTTTTCTAATTCAGTCAGTTCATTGACTTCAACAAGAGAATTGGGTTTGCTTTTCAAAAATTCTTCAACCGAAGCTGTTTCAATTTCAATTTCATTGGGATTTTCAGAAAGAAAATCGTTTAGATCGTTCAATGCATTCTTTTTCGTCATTCTATCCTAATTGTTTCATGATTTGTTGCCCCACGTTTTTGTAATGGCGGTCTGGTTTGATTGTGCTAGGACTTGTATAATTCTTACGTTGCGGAACATAGGCTTCAACAACATCGATATTGATTAATGCAAGCTGTGCTTTCACCGATGACATTCGTGTAAATCTTGGAATACGATTAGCCAATAAGCATAACTTTAATTCTTTATTCAGCGTGGTTGCTGGTATTAAGTCTTTAACGGTTTGATATGCGACAAGTAAATCGTTTTGAGTAATGCTCGTTGTAATTAGAACCATGTTACTCTCTAAACAGAGCTCTCTTATTCCTTGATCTGTCGTCTTGCCAGCGCTGTCTACAATGATGTAGTCATACGTGTTTCTTGCCTTTAATGAAACGATTTCAGAGGCTACTCTATTGTCTTGAGAACCTACAATTTTGAAATAGGTGTCCTTTTTTTGTTTGAGCTTAAAGAGCTCTAACTTTCTAAGTGAGTTTAAAGTGTAATTGGCATCAGTTTCAAGAAGCAAAACTTTTTTTTTACCATCACTCAAATAAGTAGCCAAGTTAATAGCATTGGTAGTTTTTCCCGTCCCCCCTTTTCTACTGATAAATGAAATGACTTTTGTCATGGCGCTAAACTGATGAGTAATAAAGATAAGCCAGTACTTATTAATATTAGAATATTTCTGAGGCAATCTTTTTTACTGAAGCACCTTTGCCCATTGTATAGTAGTGCAACAAAGGCGCGCCATAATCCACCAATTCTTTGGATTGCTTAATTCCCCATTCTATTCCAACTTCTTTTGCTTCCGCATTTGAAGTACATTTTTCTAGTTCATTAGATAATTCTTCAGGAAAATCAATATGGAAAAATTTAGGTAAAAAGGAGATGTGCTTGAGTGTTGTAATTGGCTTTAGTCCGGGTATTATCGGTACGTTAATTCCAGTTTCTCTACACGATTTTACAAAGTCAAAATATTTCTGATTATCAAAAAACATTTGCGTAACAATAAATTCGGCACCAGCATCTATTTTTTCTTTGAGGTGCTTTAAATCCGTTTTCAAATTCATTGATTCAAAGTGTTTTTCAGGATACCCTGCTGCACCTATACAAAAATCTGTTGCTGCGGAGTTGCCTGTTTCCTCGTGAAGGAAATTGCCATTGTTCATTTCCACAACTTGATCAATTAAATTCACGGCATATTTATGTCCCGCTTTATTTGCAATAAAGTGCGTTTCATTTTTTATTGGATCCCCCCTTAGTGCTAAAATATTTTCAATACCTAAAAATTGTAAATCAATAAGCGCATTTTCAGTTTCTTCTTTGTTAAATCCCCCACAAATAATATGTGGAACGGCATCTACATGGTACTTATTCATAATGGCCGCACATATCCCGACTGTACCTGGCCTTTTTCGTACAGAAACTTTTTGTAATAGACCGTCATTGCGCTCCTTATAAACATGCTCCTCTCTGTGATAGGTAACATTAATAAATGGGGGTTTAAATTCCATAAGAGGATCAATACCATCGTAAATAGATTGAATACTCATCCCTTTTAATGGAGGTAGTATTTCGAAGGAAAAACGGGTGTCCGTAGAATTCTTAATGTGATCAATAACTTTCATTACGGCATTTATGGCTACAAATATAGAGGCTATGTAATAACGACAATCAAATTATTGAAATTAGTTCTGAATAAAGGCAAGATAGATTGTATTATAGTTCGACTAATTTATAAAAGCTGATTTCTATTTTCAATTAGTGACCACCGATAAGTTTAAAAGGTTAATTTTACACTTCATTTGAAATAGATGGATAAGATTCGAAATTTTTGCATCATTGCGCATATAGATCACGGTAAGAGCACACTTGCAGATAGGTTGTTGCAAATGACAGGTACTATATCAGATAGGGAGATGCAGGATCAAGCACTGGACAACATGGATTTAGAGCGTGAGAGGGGCATCACAATCAAGAGCCATGCAATTCAAATGAACTATAACCAAAATGGAATAGAATATACGCTCAATTTGATCGATACTCCAGGTCATGTTGATTTTTCGTATGAAGTCTCTCGATCTATTGCCGCTTGTGAAGGAGCATTACTGATAGTTGATGCATCTCAAGGAATTGAGGCGCAGACGATTTCGAATTTATACTTAGCATTAGAAAATGACCTGGAAATAATTCCGATTTTAAATAAAATGGATTTGCCAGGTGCAATGCCAGACGAAGTAAGTGATCAAATTGTAGAACTTATTGGGTGTTCATTAGAGGAGATTATTCCTGCTTCGGGTAAAACGGGTTTGGGTGTGGATAAAATATTGGAGGCTGTTGTTTCAAGAGTCCCTGCACCAAAAGGAGAGCCAAAGGCACCATTGCAGGCAATGATATTCGATTCAGTTTTTAATTCATTTAGGGGAATTATCGCGTATTACAGAGTGTTGAATGGAGAAATTAATAAAGGAGATCGAGTTAAGTTTGTCAATACTGAAAAAGAATATTTCGCTGATGAAATAGGCGTATTGAAATTAGATTTATCTCCTAAAAAATCGGTTAAGACCGGAGATGTAGGGTACATTATTTCTGGTATTAAGCAAGCTAAAGAAGTTAAAGTTGGGGATACTATTACAACGGTTAGTAATCCCTGCCAAACTGCTGTGACTGGTTTTGAAGACGTTAAACCGATGGTATTTGCGGGGATCTATCCTGTAGACACGGAAGATTATGAAGAGCTGAGAACATCGATGGAAAAACTGCAATTAAACGATGCATCGCTTGTTTTTGAACCAGAATCTTCTGCTGCTCTTGGGTTTGGATTTCGTTGTGGTTTCCTAGGGATGCTGCACATGGAAATTATACAAGAAAGACTGGAGCGCGAGTTCAGTATGACTGTTATTACAACGGTGCCAAACGTTTCTTACAAAGCATTTTTGAGAAAAGACCAAGAAGAGGTTGTCGTTAATAACCCTTCAGAACTACCCGATCCATCAAGAACAGAGTACATTGAAGAGCCTTACATCAAAGCTCAAGTAATTACTAAATCTGAATTTGTCGGTCAAATCATGAATTTGTGTATTGAAAAACGGGGAGAACTTACGAATCAAGTTTACCTAACTCAAGACCGAGTTGAAATTTCTTTTGAAATGCCTCTTGGAGAAATTGTTTTTGATTTTTACGACAAGCTAAAAACAGTTTCTAGAGGGTATGCATCTTTTGATTATTTCCCCATTGGCTATCAGAAATCCGACCTGATTAAGTTAGATTTACTGCTAAACGGAGACCCCGTAGATGCGCTTTCTGCCTTAGTACACCGATCAAATGCTCATGATTTAGGTAAGAAAATTTGTTTGAAGTTGAAAGAGCTGATCCCGAGACAGCAATTTGAGATTCCTATTCAGGCTGCGATTGGTGCTAAGATTGTTGCAAGAGAAACCATTAAAGCCTTGCGAAAAGACGTTACGGCAAAATGTTATGGTGGTGACATTACCCGAAAGCGAAAATTGCTTGAAAAGCAGAAAAAAGGAAAGAAGCGAATGCGTCAGGTAGGAAATGTTGAGATCCCACAGGAGGCTTTTCTGGCAGTTTTGAAACTTGACTAGCTGAAAGGAATAACTGATTTACTTTGTCAAACGAACCTCTTTTTTCAATTAGAATTGTAACGACGAGTATAGTCTTCTTATTTTTTTGATTTCATTAATCTAATTAGGACCAGAGTAGGTTTCAATAATTGGAGTTGCTGAAGAGGACTTTTAGTTTAAATTTGAAATGAGTACGACATTTATTTCTATGGAAAAGGTCAAGCAGATGCCACCATTTTTGGGAGAGAAGGCCACTATGAAAATCATTCACACGATGCCCGGAAAACACACAGCACCTGAAGGAACTGTAGGCTTCTTTGTAATAGAGGGTGGCTTTGATCAAAATTTACCTCATGTCGGCTAAGAAGTTTCACATTTTATTTTTTTTATTGTCACTGCTATTGTCAACCTATTATATAGATTGGTTACCCAATTGGAACAGTACAAGTCGAGCAGCTCTCCCACTTAGTTTAGCTTTGGAAGGCACATTTAATATAGATGAATACGATGAGTTTACTGGTGATAATGCTACGGTCGAGGGCGTCCCCATAAGTGACAAGTCACCCTTACCTGGTTTAATGATGACTCCCGTCGTACTTTTGGTTGATTTCTTTTATGACCTAGAGGAGTTAAAGCCATATGATCGTTTATCAGTGGTAATTTTCATTGCCAGTGTTTTGTTCGGTTCTATTCCGATGGCACTCATTCTATTATTTGTCTATAAATCTAGGATGAGGCATGTTAATAATGGCATTCTCATTTTATATGTTGCATTCTTTGGAAGCTTTTTGTTTGTTTTTTCTGGGTCATTCATGAGTCATGTGTTTACTGCGTTTTTGTTGCTTTGGTCATTTTTACAATTAGAAAAGAAAAAATATTTTATAGCTGGACTTCTCATGGGCGCATGTTTTATGAGTGAATATAACATGGCTATTTTTGGAGTGGGCTGGGGATTATTTATGTTGACACAAGGGAAGCGCAGAGAATTGCTCTTGTTCTCGCTTGGCGTTCTTCCTTTTATTCTGCTACAGGGGTGTTATAATTACCTAACTACGGGCTCATTTTTAGAATTGGCATATCGTTATCAAGAAAACTTTGCGCACAATGCTGATGCATATGGATTTGGAGCTCCTAGTCTAGAGGCTTTATATCACTTGTCCATTTCACAATACAGAGGCGTGTTGTTTTATGCACCTGTATTATTATTAATAATTGTTGGCGGAATTATGCAAAAGAAACATTTTAAGTTTTCTTGGATGGAGCAAATGGCTACCCTGAGTTGCATTTTCTATCTACTTGTCTTTTGTTGCAATAAAAGCTGGTATGGCGGGTGGACCTATGGCCCTAGATATTTGGCAGGAATTCCTGTCATTTTGTTTTTAGTTTATTTGAATCGTATACAGCTTAAATCACTTTATATGAAAATAGGCTTAATCCTTTTAGGCGGGTTTGGAATAATTCAGGCGTTCATGGATAAGGCGTCCATTTTATATCCTAAAACAAGCATGAAGTTTCCTTTAATTGATGGAATTATTCCAGCTTTTCAAAAAGGAAATTACAATGACCGAACGCTACCAGGTTTGTTTGGTGGAGAGGGCTTATGGCCTCACCTGATATTTTTCGTGCTCTTTATAACCGTTTTAATATTACTGCATAAAAAAGCTCCTTCAATAGCAGAGGGGTAATTGCTTTCAAATAGGCTTAGTTATCCACCGCGCATTAATCAGCTTTGGTCATCAAAATCACTTGTATGTGGATTGACTTTAATTTAAGCGTTTATACTTTTTTGTTATTTTAACCGTTCTTTTTGAATTCAAGTTGTAATGAAAAGTTTAGTCGCATTATTTTTTTTGTTTCCTATAATATCTTCCGGACAGGAGATGATCACAATAAGTGGATACATCGAAGACGCGGAAAATGGTGAAAAATTATTAGGAGGAACCGTTTACGACTTGTATTCGAAAAAAGGCGCTGTTACGAATGATTATGGCTTTTATAGTTTGACTTTGCCGAAGGATTCAGTAAAGCTTCGTGTTTCTTACACAGGTTTTGACACACAGTTCTTTATTGGAAAGCCAGAAAATGATCTACAGCTTTCTTTCAAGATGGCATTTAACCTGTTAGATGAAGTTGAAATTATTGGGAACAAGGAAGAGCAAGTGCATCTTAAGTCTGAAATGAGTACGATTGATATCTCTATGGAAAAAGTCAAGACGTTACCTGTTTTTTTAGGAGAAAAGGACATTATGAAAACCATCCAACTGATGCCGGGTGTGCAAACGGGATCTGAAGGTACCTCGGGCTTGTATGTAAGAGGGGGCGGCCCAGATCAAAACTTAATCCTTTTGGATGGTGTCCCGGTTTACAATGCTTCACATTTGTTTGGCTTTTTCTCTGTTTTTAATGCTGATGCAATTAATTCTGTGAAGCTTATTAAAGGTGGATTCCCTTCGCGTTATGGTGGCAGACTTTCATCTGTTATTGATATTAAAATGAAAGAAGGAAACATGAAGGAATTTCATGGAGAAGGCTCCATAGGTTTGATTTCTTCAAAGTTAACCCTCGAAGGGCCAATTAAAAAAGACAAAACCTCTTTTTTGATTTCCGGAAGAAGAACATATATAGACTTGTTGGCAAGACCCATAATTAGGAGTGCTGGAGACGGCAATATTGCGGGCTATTATTTTTATGACCTTAACGGCAAAGTAAATCACAAATTTTCAGATAAGGACCGGCTCTACGTCAGTGCTTATCTCGGTGATGATAAGGCATACTCAAGCTACGAAGATTCTTGGACGGATAATGGAGTATCCAATACAGATAAGGAAAGTGCACAACTTAAATGGGGAAACACAATAACCGCTATACGCTGGAATCACATGGTATCGAACAAGGTATTTATGAATACAACACTACGGTACAGCAAGTACCGGTTTCTTGTGGGTGCTGATTCGGAATTTACTACTACAACCGCGGGCTCAAGCACCACGGATGCTTTTTCTTTTGCGTACACATCTGGTATAGAGGATTGGTCTGGGAAGGTCGATTTCGATTGGGTTCCAAATCCGAATCATTTTGTTCGATTTGGTGCTGGAGATATTTACCATACGTATACCCCTGGAGTTAATCAGTTCCGAGTTACGGAATCCAATTCTTCAGCAATCGATACCACGTTTGGTGCTAACAAACAATTTGCACATGAGCTTTTTGCTTATTTGGAAGATGAGGTTAAAATCGGAGAAAAATTTAAGGGTAATATAGGTCTTCATTTTTCTGGTTTCGTAGTTGGCAGCACAAATTATTGGTCTCTTCAACCAAGAATAAGTGGTCGTTACTTACTAAACAATAATTCATCAGTAAAAGCAAGCTATGCGTCGATGACACAGTTCATGCACTTATTAACGAATACAGGAATAGGATTGCCAACGGATTTGTGGTTGCCCGCAACCGAAAGAGTAAAACCGCAATCATCACATCAGTGGGCGATTGGATATGCGAAAACAATCAAAGAAAAATATGAATTATCAATCGAAGGATATTACAAGGTCATGAACAACTTAATTGAGTACAAGGATGGTGCATCTTTCTTTAGTAATGACCAGGATTGGCAAGACAAAATTGAATCCGGCAAAGGTTGGTCTTATGGAGGAGAGTTTTTGATTGAGAAGAAGGTAGGAAAAACAACAGGCTGGATAGGCTATACGTTATCTTGGACAAATAGGCAGTTTGAGAACTTAAATTTTGGAGAAGTATTTCCTTATCGCTACGATAGACGACACGACATAGGACTTGCCTTGACTCACGAGTTCAACAATCGCGTAAGTATCGGAGCGGTTTGGGTTTATGGCACAGGAAATGCGGTAACGTTGGGGCTAGAAAGATATCAACCTGCTACTGTTTCTCAATTTAGCTGGTATTCAGATATAGAGCACATTGAAGGTAGAAATAACTATCGAATGCCATCTTACCACCGTTTAGATTTATCTGTTAATTTAAAGAAAGAAATGAAATGGGGTCAGAGAACATGGAGCTTTGGTATATACAATGTTTACAGCAGGCAAAATCCATTTTATCTTGATTTTGGAAATGATTCGTTAGGAAATAGAAAGTTATACCAATATAGTTTGTTCCCCTTCATTCCCTCATTCAGTTATGCTTTTAAATTTTAAACTATGGCAAGATTAGGCGCAGTAGTTGTTTTTCTATTTTTCACTTTGGGATGCAGAAAGGAGATTCCCTTTAATGCGGAGGTAACTACTCCCAAATTGGTTGTAAATTCTTTGTTTGCCAGCGACAGCACCTGGGCAGTACATGTTAGTAGAAGTTTAAGTGTTATTGACCAGGGAAATTTAGATAACATTGAAAATGCAACGGTAGTTATTTCTAATTCGTCCGGAGCTGTATTGGAAACACTGACACATAACGGGGGTGGTAATTATGTCGGAACACAATTGCCGCAAGTCGGTCAAACGTACAGAGTAGATGTAGCAGCGCCCAATTTCACTGCAGTATATGGGGAAGATGTGGTTCCAGATGTCGTTAATGCACAATCGGTAGATACCATGACTACAGTTAATGGAGAGGAAGAATTATTAGTCGCTCAAATAACATTTAAAGACCCCGCAGGAATCAACAACTATTATCGATTTTCAGTTGAGATGGGCTATTGGGAGTATTGGCCTGGTAGCTTTGGTGGCATGGACTCAACGTATTACGAAGAGCAGGTCTGGTTGCAATTGAGCGACCCATCATTTGAGGGTGCTGGTAATAATTCCTGGAGAGTTACAGGGATTATGTCAGATTTGTTGTTCGACGGGCAAACCAAAACGGTAGACCTCCCCATAAGTAAGTGGTTATTTGGAGGAGGAGATATGAGGATTGAATTTATAGACGTTTATTTTTCCAATGTTTCTGAGTCAACGCACTTTTACAACAGGTCTTTTCAGCTCTATCAGGAAACGCAAGGCAATCCTTTTGCCCAACCTGTGCAAGTATACAGCAACATTACCAATGGCTTTGGCGTCTTTGGCGGGGCACACACAGAAGTACTCCGAATAAATTAAGCAGTAGCTGTAACTTTCCGCCAGCGATGCCCGTCTTAACCTTGAAAGCATTCAATGACAAGGATAGAATACAATAAGGCGGTAGACTTGCATGCAGATAACCTATATCGGTTTATTCTCAAGAATATTCACGATGTTGAAAAAACGAAAGACATCGTTCAAGAGACCTTTTTAAAGGTATGGGACAAGCGACAAGATGTTGCGTTTGAAAAAGTGAAGTCGTACATGTTTACTGCGGCTTACAGAACCATGATTGATTTGATCAGGAGGGAAAAGAAACAGTCGAGAATGGAAGAAGCCGACCTCAATAAATTAACGACATCTAATCAGTATTCGGATCTCCAACAGATATTGCATGAAGCACTCAACCAACTTCCAGAGATACAAAAAGCAGTTGTATTGCTTAGAGATTATGAAGGGTATAATTACTTGGAAATAGGGGAGATTACGGGTTTAACAGAAACACAAGTAAAGGTATACATTTATAGGGCGCGAAAGTTTTTGCAAAAATTCATTGGTAAAATTGAGGTGTTGATCTGATGAATATTATAAATCGACATAACTACGAGGAATTCTTTTTGGATTATCATGAAGGGAATTTAACGGGTGAACAAAAAGCAATGGTTATTCTATTTGTTGAATCCAACGAAGACCTAATGAATGAGTTTTATACTTTCAAGAAGTTTTCCTTGGAAACAACCGAGACATCGACGATTGAAAAAAAGCCTTTGTATAGTGGTCCTCACTTTTCTAACCGAGCAGATTATTTTATTGGCTGGATTGAAGGTGATCTGACCGTTGAAGAAAAAGTACAAACACAGGAGCTCGTTAATGAAAACGCTAGCTTTAGCAAAGAATTTGAATTATTCCAGAAAACGAAACTGATTCCAACAGCAGAGGTCTATGCAGATAAGCAAAATCTGCGTAAATCCGTACGGGTAATTCCTTTGTTAAAATATGCTGTGCCAGCTGCGGCGGCGGTTGTTTTTTTCATTTTCTTATCTAATCAATTAACTCATCGTAACTATTTTCCACAACCGTTAGAAGTTGCAGAAATAAAGCTTTTTAATGTAGATACGATAAACATATCGAAAACAGAGTTTGAGGTGAATAGGATATCTTTAGTGGAATCGAAACCTGCAGTACAGAAAAAGACTCCTATAAAGCCAATAGAAAGGGTAGGGATAAGTCCTCCTGAGCGAATAATTGTGGAGGTGGCAAGAACTATTCATGGTGCGGGTAAAATGCCTGAAATTCAAATTAATCAAGTTGATGAACTTATTGATGAAGTTGCGGAAGTCCCAACGTTACTTGACAAGGTTATACAGACCGCTGACGAAAAACTGTTTGGCACTTCTGAAAACCTTATTACAACAGATCCAATGGAACTTCTGGTTAAAGGAATAGAGAAGGTAACAAAAAGGGATGCAGAGATTACGCGAATTACTTTAGAAAATCGAAAAAAAACAGTCTTCAAAATTGGAAAATTTGAATTCAGTAAGTCCAAACGGATATAGCTAATTAGTTTTCTGTAACTAATACAATGGTTCGTGCGTCTCACCATTAACCAAAAAAACGAAATTATGAAAAAGTGGATTACCCCAATTATTTTAATCTGTTGCCTTTCGGCAAATGCTCAAGGAGATACAACACAATATCGTTTTGGCGATAAGAAAGTTCTGATAATAAAAACGGTCGATGATGTTGTTTCCGACAGAGATAATTTTGATATATGTGACACACTAGATGAAGACAATGTTATAGGAATCGGCTATTTGCAAGTTGGTGTCAATGGTTATATGACGCCAGCCAATTCCTTAACACTTCCAATAGACATGTCTTTGATGGAACTCGATTATGCTAAATCTAGATCGGCTTCTTTTAATATTCAGTACTACATTAATAAAATGAAGACGTCTACAGTCTATTTTAGTCCAGGTCTTGGGCTTGATTACAAGAGCTATTTTTTTAAGAATAATGTGAATATTGGAACTGGAAACGATACGGTATTGTTTGCGCTTGATACAGCAAGAACATATAAGAAATACAAGTTAAGGGCCACCTATTTTCAGGTGCCTCTTATCGTAGGTCTGAGGCTAGGAGGAAAGAGCAAAAAGAGCATTGAGACAAATGATGGTAAAGTAAACGTCCAGGTGCGCAAAAGTGAAAAATCATTCAACATTCAGGCTGGTGTAATTGGCGGGTATAATATTGGGTCCCTAATTAAGACTAAATATGAGCGGGATGGCGCTAAGTATAAAGACAAAATAAAAGACGATTTTAACTTAAATCCTTTTAGGCTAACGGCTACTGCAAGGATTGGGTACGGAAATTTTGGATTTTTTGCAAACTATGGTCTCACCTCATTATTTCAGAACGGAAAATCACCTGATCTAATTCCATTTACGGTAGGTGTGCAGTTCGGAGGGTTTTAAGATTGAACACCTTTTACAATATGTAAAGTGTCTTAATTATTTTTCATCTTTACGGATTATATGGAAAATGAAAAGAACAAGTCCATCTTATCCAAAATGTTTGACTCCAAAAACGATTACAGAGAGGGTGCGATAGATATAGATAGAAAAGAGTTCGTAAAAACAGTTGAGAGTAGAAGAAGTATTCGCATTTATAACGAGGAACCTGTTCTTGAAGAGGACATGAAACAATGCTTGGAACTGGCGTTGCTTGCACCTAACTCATCCAATCTACAACCCTGGGAGTTTTATTGGGTTAGGAATCAGAAAAAAAAAGAACTTTTAGTAGATTATTGTCTCGGACAGCCTGCAGCAGCTACAGCACAGGAGCTGGTAGTTTGTGTCGCGAGACCTGATTTTTGGAAAATAAATGCACAAAGAATGTTGTCCCTTTTTAAAGAAAACGGAGATAAGGTGCCCAAGACTGCAATTATTTATTACAAGAAAATTGTTCCATTGGTTTACAAACAAGGGCTGTTCGGCGTAATTAAAAAGGGAGTTATATTTTTTCGAGGATTGTCAAAACCAACGCCCAGGGAGCCAAGCTCACATAACGACATGAAAGTATGGGCACATAAATCAACGGCACTAGCGTGCCAAAACTTAATGTTGTCATTGCGGGCTTATGGTTACGATTCTTGCCCAATGGAGGGCATTGACTCTAAACAAATTAAGAAGTTATTAAATCTACCAAGAAGGGCACAAATCACCATGGTCATTAGTGCCGGGAAAAGAGCAAAAAATGGCGTGTACGGAGCGCAAATCAGATTTGATAGTGATCACTTTATAAAAATCATTTAGCGCAGTGAATACTCGAAATCAAAGAAAATAATCCTATTTTATTTTTATGATTTCATCTTTTTAAGAATGTCTTTAACGGCATCTTTATGAACAGTAAAGCTCATGAATTTTAGCTTTACGTAGTCCTCATGGATGAAATAATAGCCAAATTTTTCAGAGCTTTCTCCGCAATTTCTAGAGCCAGAACTAGAGTCTTTTACCAAGTACCAAGTTTTGCCATTTTGAATTTTGTATCCAACCAAGTGCATGGCATGATCGTCTGTTGTTGAACCATTTTGGAAGCGTTGTAATCTTGCTGCCTCATCAATAAATTCGCTAGGAACGTCCCACGTAGGGATAACTCCAGCTTGGGCAATTTTATCAAATCCTGGTTCAGATACATCACCACCAATACTTAAAGAAAAGCCATTATCAATAGCCATTTTAACAGCGGACATGAATTCATTTAGCGGTACGTTGTTATATGCTTTGCTGTGCCACCAATTATCGGGCACTTTGTATTCCCCCTTTTGGTAATATTTTTCATCCATCATGCTCATGAAATCGACGTAATCATTGGGGTTTATTTTTAATTCATTTTTCAGGTATTCCTGTGGAGACATTTTTTTTCCATCGACCGTAACTTCAGTAGGGACTGGACCAACGTAATGATCCAAGATTGACCTTACCGTAGCAACAACTTCGTTTTTATTCCAAGCATTTTTTTCTTTAACACTAGCCAGGTAGTCCTTAATCTCATCAAACATGGATTCGTGATTGTGAAAAAGCTGTCCCGCTTTCATTCCAGTAAAATGGTCATAAGGCACCATGCCATATTTCTTCATGTTTTTGGCAACGGCATTTGTTTCAGAGCCTTCGCCTAAAGTCATGTTCCCTCGAGATTCTACAAAGTAAGCCGCTCGCTCCACATACTCCCAGTAAACGATGTATATCTCTGATAGCTTCACGTTTTTGCCACTTGCACGTTTCACTTCACTTTCGTAAAATGAGGTAGTAGAAAAGCACCAGCAAGTTCCAGTATTGCCTTGGGAAATAGGATTGTTATACCATACGGTTTTATATTCTGAGGGTTTGTTAGGAATGTCCCATGATGACAAGTCAACTTTCATTCTTTTTACTTTTTCCTCAGGAGCTTCGGGAAGCTCGTAATCATCAATACCCTTTAGTATACTGTTTTGATAGTATCCAGGTTTAACTTCTTCAAATACCGCTTTGTCTTTATTTTGTGCGATAACAACAACAGCGGATAACAATATTGCTGATAAAATGATTTGCTTTTTCATAGAGT
Organism: uncultured Flavobacteriales bacterium; assembly: GCA_905480225.1. Classification (GTDB taxonomy): domain Bacteria; phylum Bacteroidota; class Bacteroidia; order Flavobacteriales_D; family Parvicellaceae; genus UBA10066. The sequence goes on from CAJQPO010000048.1 coordinate 18,634, forward strand.
GTTATAAGGTTTATAAAAGTAAGGAATTAACAGGAATATGGGGTTTAATGGCTGATGACATTTTAGTAATTAGCCTGTCCGTTGATCCAGACTCTGTGTGTGCGTTGTGAAAAATGTTTCAGGCATCGTCGCGCAGCCTACATTTAGAGATTTCTTGAATTGTTATATTTGGGCTTTCTTAGAATTAATTTCTATTACGAGATGTTTGATTTTAACCATTTTAAGCAGTTGATTGTGCTTTTGACATTTATGTCAATTTGCAACTTAAAGTGCATAGCTCACGAATACCACGTCAGTATTTGCACGATGGATTACAATCGGGCCAACAAAAGCATTGAACTAACATTTAAGCTAATCGCTCACGATTTTGAAAAGGCCATTCTTGAGAACAATAAAGCAGATTTAAAATTAGGTTCTCCTAAAGAATTGAGTTCAGCGAATGTCCTTATAACCAATTACATTACCGATCATTTCCTTATTAGTTTTGCAGATAGTAGTCGGAGATTGAAATTTATCGGTAAAGAAGTAGAATTAGACGAGTCTCTTTATCTTTATTTTGAAATTAAAAATGTCTCACTGAATAATCGAATGACTGTGGTCAATACGATTTTAGTCCAAACTTGTCCTGCTCAAGAGAATATTCTTTATTTCAATCTTGGAAAACAGGTATTAAGCGAAGTGTTTAATAAAAATAGAACGCATAAAGAAATTGAATTAACATGGTGAAAACGGGAATTACAATAGTGCTGCTAACCCTTACTGTTGGTGTTAAAGGTCAGTTTGAAAATATTAATGATAATAAGTTCAAACAATTGAAAGAAGAAATGGCAACCCCCAATGCTTATAGAACGGCAGGTGGAGCTCCTGGGTACGCCTATTATCAGAATACAGCGGATTACACGATGAATATTGAACTCAATGATGATTCTCAAAAATTAATTGGCGAGGAAACCATTGTTTACACGAACTACAGCCCCGATAAGCTAGAATATTTGTGGCTGCAGCTTGACCAAAATGTACGCTCCTTGGATTCGGATTCTAAGTTAGTTCAAACAGGTAACATTCAACCCAATATGCCTATTTCGCAGTTAAAAAGGCTACACTCAACATTTGATGGTGGATTCAAGATAGAAGAGGTGAAAGACGCCAAAGGAGCAAATTTGAATTACACCATTAATAAGACCATGATGCGAATTGACCTTCCAAAGCCACTGATGGCCAAAGGGACGTTTATTTTTAAAATTAAATGGTGGTACAATATCAACGATCGACAGGCAATAGGGGGAAGATCGGGTTATGAGTATTTTCCTAAGGAAGAGAATTATTTATATACTATTGCTCAGTTTTTCCCAAGAATGTGTGTTTACAATGATGTCGAGGGGTGGCAAAACAAGCAGTTTCTTGGCAGTGGTGAGTTTACTTTGCCTTTCGGGGATTACAAGGTTAATATTACCGTCCCGGGAGATCATATGGTGGCTTCTACAGGAGAGTTGAAGAACGCGTCCAAAGTGTTATCAACAGAGCAGCAAAACAGGTGGAAAAAGGCACAAAACACATTCGATAAACCCGTAATGATTGTGACTCCAGAAGAGGCTTTGGCCAATGAAAAATCAAGAGTTAAATCTCGTAAAACGTGGACTTTTTATGCTGAAAACGTCAGAGATTTTGGATTTGCCAGTTCGCGGAAGTTTATTTGGGATGCCCAAGCGGTGCAATTATCCGGTAAGCGAGTGATGGCCATGAGCTATTATCCAAAAGAAGGAAATCCATTGTGGGAGAGGTATTCAACAAAAGTAGTTGCGCACACATTAAAGGTGTATTCAAAGCACACTTTTGATTATCCATATCCAGTTGCTATTTCCGTACATGCAAAAGATATTGGTATGGAATATCCAATGATATGTTTTAATGGTGGGAGACCCGAAAGTGATGGTACTTATGCAGAAAGGACGAAGTATGGAATGCTTGGTGTAATCATTCATGAAGTGGGGCACAATTATTTTCCGATGATTGTTAATTCGGATGAGCGCCAATGGACCTGGATGGACGAAGGTCTGAATACGTTTTTACAATACCTGACAGAACAAGAA
>CAJQPO010000049.1 GCA_905480225.1 uncultured Flavobacteriales bacterium
AATGATGTGCCAAAAACAACATTGCCCACCAAATCTTTCTTAGCTTTTGATTTTGGTATTGGAATGAACAAATCTTATACCTACTTCAATTTATCCCCAGAAATAATATACTCTTTTGGACTGATGAATATTGATCAAAATGCAGTTGTTAACTCTTTGAACTTTCACAATATATCACTTGTTTTTAAATTTATGGGCTAATAAAAAAAGTCAACAAAGGCTACACTAATTGGAACAAATTAGTACTGATTTTACCAGAGTATAAGCTTTACTGATTAACTTTAATAAAAGTTTTTTCAATGAAAAACACATTATCTATTCTAGGTATTACAGCATTACTATTTTCTTGTAGCGTTGAAAACGAAGAAGAAATTATTGCTCCTGATGAGAAATCCCATGAGATTGTTCATAAAGATAGTATCATGGGAATGGAGGAAGATCCTAAGGAAATGCTTGTGGAAGCTTATCAGCATTTCAAAGAAGGTAATGATGAAGCATCTATCAAATTGGCCAATGAAGTCTTGGAATATGGACGTGCCGTCCATAACGATACCTTGGTAGGAGGTGCATTATCTTCTTTATGTAGAAACGCTCAAAGAACTTTAGATACAACCAAGCTAGCTGAACTTAGTTTCGCATTGGCTGAATTAGCAAAAAGCACTGGTGATCAAAAATGGATGATGAAACGAGCACACATGAATGCTGAGATGTGGCGACTGGTTGGAAATATGAAAAAAGCGGAAGCTTTCTACATTGAAAGTATGACTATCAGTGAAGCTATAGGGGCTAGGGGTATGTTTACCATCGATCATTTTAATAAGTCTTTTGTTTCTACGGAAACTGGCAATTTTATTGAAGCGCGTAGATTGATTACAAAATATTATGCATTAAGACAGGAGGCGGATTCCACATCCGAAGATGCTTATGGTTTAATTGCATTAGCCTATTTATTAGAGCAAGAAGGAAATCTTGAAGGTGCCCATGAAGTTGCTACAGTTACAAGAAGACTGTTCCAAGAGCAAAATATATTTCCAGAGCCACCTGATGAGAAACCTTTGATTAATGTAGAAGCCAGCATACTGGATAATCTTGGGACAGCTAAACTTGAGACCATAAAAAATGAATCTTTGAACCAATCGGTTAATGGGTTGTTAGCGAAGTATTTGAAATGATTTCCAATTAATTTACAGTTGACAACAATGACCAAAATGCATTATCAAATTTTGGCAAATGGAAGGGTTTCTTCAAAAGAAACCTTGATCGTAGTTTCCCCAAATATACTTTTGCATCTATCCACAACTCCTTTGTTATCTGGTCCAGAAATCAATAGAGAATTGCTTTTAAGATTTCATTGAGCAAATTACTATCTGGCTAAATTTATTGAACTTTTTTGAACTCCGACTGAACTGGTAAAATACAGTTTGATTTAAACATTAGATCTTTATTTTTTCTTCATCAAATAATTTAAACCCGATATTTTAACTTTTTTTTTATTTTAGCCGCTAAATACGCCTCATTTATGAAATCTACCGCAGAAAAAAATTTACAAGAAATTTCACTTTCAGAAGTAAAAGAAAAATTAAAGGAACTCAATCCGTCCGAATTCGACAAGATGATTATTGATTCAAATTGCACTGTTGAAAGATGCAATTATCATTACGTCAATTATGCTGCGAGATCTGCCGAAAAGCAGTCCATGTTTATTCGATTCCCAATGTATCCTCAAATAGCTAATAATTTCGCTGAGTACGAAGGAGGTGACGCAAAACATGGCGAATTAGCATACTTTCCATCAAATAAAATACTAGACAACCTTTCTTTAAATCATCAAATTGAGCCAGAGTCTGATCCGATAGGTTCTGCGGCTAATTTCAGTTTCCCGCTAGATACAGATGGAGATTCAATATCCTTAGATCAGAAATACTATTTCATTTCGGACAGAACATATAAAGAAACATGTGATGAATGTACCGGTAAGAAACTAGTTTCCTGTGATGATTTTGATTGTGACGGCAGGCACATTTGGACTTGTGAAGATTGTGCAGGCAAAGGACAAAACACCTGCGATACTTGTGCGGGATCAAAGAAAGTAGTTTGTGGTACGTGTGATGGTCGAGACACTGTTCGATGTTCCAAATGTGGAGGTGATGGAAAAGTGAATGACGGGTTAGTAGCGAAAGCTGCAAACTCGAAATATGCGCAAGAAAAAAGATGTGGTAAATGTCAAGGAAGAGGACATGTACCTTGCAACAATTGTACAAGGGGTAGAGTCGTTTGTTCACCGTGCACTGGTCAAGGTAAAGTAACTTGCAGCACTTGTTCAGGAAAGAAAAAAATAACCTGTTCTAATTGTTATGGCGACAAAGAAAGATTTGGGATGATTGACTGTCCTACTTGCAAAGCGCAAGGTGAAATGGCACAGATAGCTTTTGTTAAAACATCCATAAACAAACATCAAGTTGAAAAGTTATTTGATCAAGGCAATGGCTTGCAAGAGATTACGGAGTCAGAAGTTCTATCATATGCGAATAATGGTGGCAGTAAACAAAGAATGATTACAAATATCAATGAACAAGTTGTGATCGAACGAGACGAAATTGTCGAGCAATATGCCACTACTATTCAAAATGAACTTGGTTTATCGTTGGATGATTTTAATAAGCTCCTTGAAGAAGATTTATACTACCAAGTTATTCCGTGTGTTCAAATCAAGTATACCCATATGCTAACGAATACTAGTCATGAAGTATCGATTCTTAATTTCTTTGAGTCACCCAGTCTTAAATTCCATCAAGAAGTAGAAGAAGTAAAATCTGATATCAAGGATAAAGGAAAAAAAGTAGGTCGATTCTTTGGGAAATTATTGAAAACAAAATCATTCAAATCTAAAGATGACAAGAAAAAGGAAATAAAACTTTTAATCTATCTTGCTAAAGCTGACGGTATAATTGAAGATGAAGAAAAATCTTTTCTTGCAGAAAATATTAATTCCATCGACGAATTTACTTCTAATGAAAAACAGGAATTCTTTGATTTAATGAATACAGCATCTCTTCCACAATTGACTGCTGAAGATGTTAAATTTTCTAGTGACGATCGGTTCAACGAAATGATATCAAAACTGGAGTCATTGGCGGCAAGTGATGGCGAAATGGAGCAAGCAGAATCTGATTTAATCTCTTCTGTTAAGAGCTTAAAGTCCTAAAATGAATACTACTGGTATGGAACCAGGAATGTATTTCTGCTCGTTTCATAGAGAAGGAGTTCTCACATAGAAGAAAGCTTCTGAAGCATTAATTTACACGGAACTACTTTTTTGCTGGTTTATAATTTGCCCACTAATTTCAACTGACTTTATCTTTCAGTGTATCCAAAGGGAAAAGATAGTTCCCATAAAGAAAATGTTATAATTGATTGGACCTATTCAATTCAGCTAATATACAGCCTGATTTCCCATAGTTAAACTTGCTGTAACTAATTGAGTTCCGTCAAAATCTATTGAGATAATTTACGATTTTCAAGAAAGAAATACACTACAAAACAAAGTGACATTTGAGTTGTTTCTTAAGTAGAGAAATAATTGGAGCAACGGTCAAGATGTGTTGCGTTAAACGCCTCATTGGTTTTTAAAAAGGAGTCGTTGAACGCGACAAGCGCACGGCAAATCCGATTCATTTTTAATTCTAATTAACATTTTGAGAATGCGGAAATTATCAATGGAGACAATAGATCGAGTAATCGAAATGGCATGGGAAGACCGTACACCATTTGAAGCCATAGTGTTTCAGTTTGGACTAAGTGAGTCTTCTGTAATCAAAATCATGCGGCAAGAGCTAAAACCAAAATCTTTTCGATTATGGAGAAAACGGGTCAATAGCAACGTCAGCAAAAAACACTTGCACAAAAGGTCCGAAGAAATTACCCGTTTTAAATGTAGCAGGCAAAAAAACATATCCAACAATAAAATTTCAAAGCGATAGATTTTCCTACCGAAATAGCAGCCATCATTGATCGCATTGCAGCCATTAAACCTGAACAATATGCGAAGACTAGAAACTACGCTTCCGGAGCGGTTACAAAGCTCAGTCCCTATATCTCACGTGGAGTGATTTCCACCAAACAGGTATTTACGGCGATTAAATCCTCTGGAATCTCCTGGGAAAAGTCTGAAAAACTAATACAGGAATTAGCCTGGAGAGATTATTGGCAACAGGTGTGGATTGCTAAAGGTGATGAAATCCATAAAGATTTGAAACATCCACAATCTCCTGTAAGAAATTATAAAATGCCCAAAGCCATTACGACGGCTCAAACCGGTATAAATGCTGTTGACGAAGCCATACAAGAGCTCTATGCTAGTGGCTATATGCACAATCACATGCGCATGTATGTAGCTGCGTTGTGCTGTAATATTGCTCAATGTCACTGGCGAGAATCCGCCAAATGGCTTTATGCGCATCTACTGGATGGTGATTTAGCGAGCAATCAACTCAGTTGGCAATGGGTAAGCGGAGCTAACGCAAGCAAAAAATACTATGCTAACCAAAACAACATCAACAAATATTGGGGCAGTAACCAAAAGAATACATTTCTCGATGTGGACTACGCTGATTTTCCAGAAATGGATGTTCCAGCGGTACTTCAGCCATCCATAAATTTAGAAATAAAACCAAGACTTCTGAAGGAACCTATTCCAAAGCTAGACAGTAATCAAATTACGGCAGTTTACAATTACTACAACCTGGACTGTGATTGGCTGACTGGATCTGAATACCAGCGTGTGCTACTTATTGAACCATCAATTTTTGAGCGTTTTCCAATTACTCAAAAATGCATTGACTTCATGATAGAGCTTGCAAATAACATTTCAAATATCCACATTTTTATCGGTGAGTTTTGTGAATTAGAAAAATACATCGACTCGAGAAAAATCAGCTATAAAGAACACCCGCTAAATACACATTACAGTGGCAACGTTTATCCCAGAGAGTGGTTATCTGATGTGGAAGGTTATTACCGTTCATTCTTTGGGTTCTGGAAACAGTGTAAAAAGCAAATTAAGTGGTAAAAGAAGCAATCAATATTGTTTGGTTGAAAAGAGACCTTAGAACACAAGATCACTCTCCTCTTTTTTATGCTGAAAAATCTTCATCCATTTATTTGATTATTTACATATTCGAACCCGATATGCTCAACCACGGTGATTGGTCTCTGCGTCATCAACAGTTTGTTTATCATTCAATTGTCGCAATGAACAAACGGCTGAAGCCATTTGGAAGAGAAGTTCTGATTTTTTATAGTGCGGCTTTAGAAGTTTTTGATTTTTTAGCGCAAAACTTTTCAATCGAAAAAGTATTTTCCTACCAGGAGTCTGGGATTCAAGTAACCTGGGATCGTGACAAGCGAGTAAAACACTTGTTTCAAAGTAGAAAAATTAAATGGAGAGAATTCCAAAGAGATGGAATTATTCGTGGTATTATAGATAGAAAAGGATGGGACAAGCAGTGGTACAGTCATGCAAATAGTGAAGTGCTTATAAACAAGTTCTCTGCATATTCATCGCCTACAATTGCAAATCCATTTCCATTAAAGAAGTCTCTATTAGCAGATTTGAAAGATTATCCATCAGCTTTTCAAAAAGCCGGTGAAGAATATGCATGGGCCTATCTCAACTCGTTTTGTAAAACGCGGGGCAAGAATTACAGTAAGCATATTTCCAAACCTTTAGCAAGTAGAGAGTCATGTGGCAGAATTTCGCCGTACTTAGCTTGGGGAAACATTAGTGTTAGACAGGCCTATCAGAAAATTCGCGGGCATGAAAACTACACATTTAACAAAAGAAGTTTTAATGGCATTCTGATGCGGTTAAAGTGGCGTTGTCATTTCATTCAAAAGTTTGAGGTGGAATGTACCTATGAGACCAAGTGCATAAACGCCGGTTACGAAACGTTGGAACGCGATAACAATCCAGTATTAATCAATGCTTGGAAAACGGGAACTACCGGCTTCCCATTGGTAGATGCCTGCATGAGGTGCCTCCACAAAACGGGATGGATTAACTTCAGAATGCGCGCCATGCTTGTATCTATTTTCTGTCACCATTTTGATTGTGATTGGCGAGCAGGGGTTTATCATTTGGCTCGGCTCTTTTTAGATTACGAACCGGGTATCCATTACCCACAGTTTCAGATGCAAGCCGGAACCACTGGGATAAACACAATAAGAATGTACAACCCATTGAAACAATCAAGCGATCATGACCCCGAGGGTACCTTCATCAAACAATGGGTTGAAGAATTAAAAGAAATTCCAACAGCGTTTATCCATGAACCTTGGAAAATAACTCAAATGGAAAAAGAAATGATGGATTTGCATTTTGACTACAAGGCACCGCTCGTTGATTTGATGGCTACCGGAAAAATTGCGCGAGCAAAAATTTGGGGCCATCGAAACAATGACCTTGTCAAAAAAGAAAATAAAAGAATAGTAATCACACATACACGTAACAATGCTGTTAAGAGAAGATGACATTAAGCAATTAGACCGCAAGTACCGGTTAAATCTCATCAATTCCGTAACTGGAGTGAAGCCTGCCAATTTAATTGGAACACGTTCAGAATTGCACCAAGATAACTTAGCCATTTTTTCTTCTGTAGTGCATCTGGGGTCTCACCCTGCTCAAATAGGCATGGTGACAAGACCGCAGAGAGGCACATTGAAAGATACATACGCAAACATCTTAGCAACTGGCAAATACACCATCAATCATGTGACCGAATCATTTATTGAGCAAGCGCATTATACCTCAGCTAAATTAGAAAAAGAAGAATCTGAATTCGACCGCATGAATATTGAACGAGAATTTATCGATGGTTTTTTCGCCCCATTTGTAGCAAGAAGTAGCATCAAACTCGGTATGAGATTGTTGAAAACCATATCGTTACCCAATGAATGTATCTTCATTGTTGGAGAAGTTGAGCTTGCGCTCATTCCAGACAACTCAATTAATGAAATCGGGCAATTAGACTTGGAAACTGATGCTACTGTTGGTATTTCTGGATTGAATAGCTATTACTCCTTAAAGAAAATCGCCACGTTTCCATACGTAAGGTCAAACGAAATTCCTGACTTCAATGGGTAACACACTACTCTCTATGAAAATATGCAAGACCTGTGAGCGTCCATTTACTTGGAGAAAAAAATGGAAACGTGATTGGGAACAAGTAAAATACTGTAGTGAAAAGTGCAAAAGAAACAAAGTCAATGAAAGCCATTAATCTTATTCTACCAAATCAACTATACAAGCATTCACCTCTGCTAGAGAACGGTCTAGAGATCTACCTAATCGAGGAGTACTTGTATTTTCAACAATACCAATTCCATAAACAAAAGATTGCTTTTCATCGGGCATCGATGAAAGCCTACCAATTTTATTTGGAGGGTTTAGGTAAAAAGGTGAAATACATTGAAAGTGAAAATGAGATTTCTGATATAAGAAATTTCACCAGAGAGGTAAAAGAAAAAGAAATTGGAGAAATCCACGTGATTGACCTCACAGATTTTTGGCTCGAAAAGAGGCTGTCAAAACTTACCAGCTACTGCAAATTGACTGTCTATCCAGACCAACAGTTTCTGAACACAAAACAAGACCTTTATCCATTTTTTCGATCAGATAAAAAGTCATTTTTTCAAACCTCCTTCTACAAGCAGCAACGCAAAAAGCGAAATATTCTTGTAGATGATATGCAACAGCCACATGGAGGTAAGTGGACTTTTGATGCAGAGAACAGGAAGAAATACCCGAAAGATAAGCAGCCTCCCAAAGTCTATTTTCCGAGCCAGTCTCCATTTTGGACAGCAGCCATTGCTTATGTAAATACACACTTCTCCGAAAATCCGGGCGAAATAAGCAGCAATCCCACTTACCCCATAACTCATGATGAAGCACAAGATTGGTTCGATCAATTTCTAACGCACCGCTTTTTTGATTTCGGTATTTATGAAGATGCCATCGTTCAAGGGAATTCGATTTTAAATCACAGTATACTTTCGCCATTGATGAATACAGGACTACTTCTACCCGATCGAGTTGTTGAAGAAACATTAAACTATGCAGCCAAAAACGCCATTCCATTAAACTCAACTGAAGGATTTGTACGCCAAATAATTGGGTGGCGTGAATTTATAAGAGGAATGTACGTGTGCAAAGGCAATTTCTCAAGAACTAAAAACTTTTGGAAATTTAATCGAAAGATTCCGTCTTCCTTTTACGATGGAACTACTGGCGTATTGCCCATCGATCAAACCATTCAAAAGGTGCTTAAAACGGGCTATTGTAACCACATTGAGCGGCTCATGGTTCTCGGCAACTTTATGCTACTTTGCGAGTTTAATCCTGACGAAGTTTATAAATGGTTCATGGAATTGTTTATTGATGCTTACGATTGGGTGATGGTGCCCAATGTTTATGGCATGTGTTTGTTCGCAGATGGTGGGACCTTTGCTACTAAACCCTACATAGGCGGATCCAATTATCTTAAAAAGATGGGTAATTACCCTAAAGGAGAATGGGAGCAAGTTTGGGATGGTATGTTTTGGCGCTTTGTTGTGCAACATCAAGATTTTTTTCGCACCAATCCAAGAACTTCGATGCTCATTCATTCACTCAACAAAATGTCAATTCAAAAACGCGAAAATCATATGCAAAATGCAGATGCGTTTATCGACCAAGTATTAATCGTAAAATAACGGACAATAGCATTAAATTGAATTTTCATGCAGAATCAATTACTTTGACGATATCAACTAACGCTTTGGTTTCTTCAGTGAGATATCGTACTCATCCATATTTCCGTTCATTCTTATGTTAAGAAAACGCGTTCTGCGGGTGATATCTTCCTCAATAATCTTGTCATCTCCTGTCTCCCCTTTTACCGTTTTTTTATCACCGAAAAGACGATAGCGGGCAGCTTTCTTAACCGTGCTCCAAGGTATACGTAGGTAATAATCAAAATTCAAATCCATGTCTTGCATTCCAGAAAGCTCATAATGACCGATGGTTGATTCAATGGTCATATTTGGAATGGTCATTTTCCCATTAGTAATATCCATGTGGTTCTTCATGGTATCAAAACGAATGGAATTTAGATTTTTATCACCCATATAGTCTGAAAGAAGTAACATTGGCTCGTATTCATCCAAGCGACCGTTGATGACCTCTACATCCATATGTACTTCTGACTGATCCAAATCAGGAACCATATCCGGATACATTCTCACTTTCCCGGTAATGTGTGCAGAGAGTTTACCATGAAGATTTTCAGAAACCAGTTCATCCTGACCGAAATTTTCGAATTTAAACATGAGCTTATCAATATTTGCCTCCTTTACACGCAGGTTTGGTTTCAAATAAATATGCTTTGGATCGCTACCATTAAAATATCCGGAGCCTCTGACTGAACCACCAGCAGCTAAAAGACTCAAGGTATCCAAATACAAATAGTGATTCTTCGTTGTTCGCATAACGGTATGAATATTTTGGAGATCAATCCGATGATACATAAAGTGTCCGATATCTACATCAAATGTCATATCAGTAAATGGCAATTCGTACAAGTTAAATGCGTCTGCATGCTCCTGCACATCATCCGTTTTTTTATGCGATGAATCGTTGTGGTAAATCTCCTGTTCTCCTGGGCCTAAGTTGTAGTTAGATAGCTGATCAAAGTCTATGTAGTTTGCTTTGAATCCAAGATGATTGTCGCGTTTTTTAATCTGTTCATCATCTCCTAGATAATAGTTCAGGTCTACATCAAATATAGACCGCCCCATTTCACCATGCAGTTTCTCAATCACAAGATGTTGATCTTCGTAATGAAATCTGCCATTGAAATTCTCAAATCTCATTGGGTGTAATTTAACCAAACAAGTCAACTTATCCAGATCCATATCAATGGCATGTAGTTCATGATTCTTGAAGTGCAATGCGGTATTTATATGCAAATCCAGCTGATCAAACTCTTCGTGACGATAATCCTCGGGAACGTAATTCTCTCCTTTGTAGGCGAATACATCTGCTATCTGAAACGCATCGCAATTCAGTGAAATATCTAACTCTACATCACCATCCAATTGATCCTTGAACCAGAAGCCATAATCATGAATCAAGCCATTGAAATGAAAATCTGACAAATCAATGTATCCAGTAAAATCCTTGATTCTAAAGTCATTGTCATCAATCAAGATATCGGCATGGAAATCGTGCATTTCATGTGGATAGTGCTTTAATTTTGCATGCAAATCATCGACGAAGAACTCTCCAACAGGCAAATGTTTAGACTCAGTAAACGCCTTAGCTGAAGAAATAAATGAGAAGGCCATACTCATATCCGTGATTTGCTCATCAATCGCTGAACTATCTTTGCCTTTATATCTGGTCAACTCAGCCAAATCAAGCAATTTGGACTCCACCTCAAGATGGGTCTTTACAGGAACATTCGTGTGGTGAATTATCGCAGGTAAATCAGAAATATAACCCTTTAAACTCAAATCAGAATTATTAAGCTTTACTTCACATTTATTCAGTCTAGCGGTCTTACCAGTCATTTCCAAATTCATGTCCATCTGCTTTATCGCAACGGGTAAGTCTGTGGAGTTTAGCTTCAAGTTTTCAATTACCAGTTTCGAAAAGTAAGCCTGATTCAAATCCTTTAATGCGTGTTCAGGGTTCTCGAGATCAATAATGTCATGGAACTTCATTTCTAAATGCACAAGACCTTCTGCGTCATCTAAATCGTCTAAATTCAAGAACTCAGCTACAAAGTTCAGGTCAAAGTCTGCTTGGAATGACATGTCTACATCAGGTTCCACAAAATTCTTGACAATTACCGAACCCGTAATCTTACCTTTCTCTGGTTTAGCCCTGATGTCCGTCATGGAAAATTCCATCGTGGTGAGGTCTCGCAAAGCACCATTGCTAAAGTGTCCTTTAAAACCCATATCATCCAACAAGCGGTTCTTATCTGTATTCTCCATAAATGCCTCACTTGCTCCAAATTCCGCTTGTATCAATGGCATATTATTTCCAGTAGTAGGCCCTTTTATGGTAGAATTAAAGTAGATCTTTCCTGCATTTCTGTATTGTTCCAATATTGGAATAATGTCTTCCGGAGCAAATGCAATCAACATGTCAAAGTTCGGTTTGGTTCCTTTAACTTTGAGATTCATATCCATATCGTTCTTGGTATCTACATCTCCTTGAATTTCAAAATCACCGTGTTCCATTACTACACCAGATGGAGCAATAGACATCCTTCCTGTTTTCTGATTTAATATAAGATCTGTATGAAATTCAAAATGTTTGTGTTTGATGAAAGTGGTATCCCCATTATCCATTACATTAAGCTCAAAGCGACTATCAATGTGCATGGCAATCTCCTGATCATTGGTTTTAAATCCTCCATCAGCTTGATGGATATAGGTTTCTATATCCATCATATTTGACTCATTCAGTTTATGAATATCCAAATTTCGGAGTTCAATCCTTTGCAGGTGAATATGTAATGGATCATCTTCTTCCTCGACATCATCGGGAGCGGCAAGCGCATTGGCGAGATTTGTAGAACCGTCTACATGTATAACAATGTTGAAAAAGCCATCTTCCACTAACAGTGAATGCAAATCATAATTGCCAGAAAGTATATCCCACAAGTTAAAACCAAGATAGATATCCTTTACATCCAAAATGGGATGCTCTGCAGCCTTTTCTTCATAGATATGAACGTCGTCGATCTTGATAGAAATGTCTGGAAAGTTTTCAAACGGAGCAAGGTGTATATCACCAATCTTTAACAATCCCTTGTGGTGTTGATTCATGTAATCGATGGAACTCTGTACAATGGCATCCTGTTTTGTGTATATCACCATAATGATGATCGCAAAGGCCAGCATAGGCAATAGAAATACAATCCCTATGAATCGAAGCCAGAATTTTTTTGTTTTGAATCGATTTATTTTCACTGCCTGCAAACATACACAACATCCATTCCAATTTATACTTTTGCGAATAACTAGTTTTCAAAAATGAGGATTGAAGTTATTTAAGAACAACAACAGAATTCTATAATACTAACTTTAAGAAGTAAAATAGAATTGCTGAAATTAAGAATTACCAAATTGGAATGGGAGTATGTTGTGTTTAATCAAACAAATCTGGCTGTAAAATAATCCGCTTTAGAGAATATCGCATTGGACAATGGAAAGTTTGGATTTCTGACGGTCGAACCTTTTTAAAACAGAATTCATTTCTTAAACCGCATTTTTGATAAAGCGTTGCAATGTATTAATTACGATGGAAAAAATAAACGAAATATTAACTCTTGATTCGAATGCAAAAATAATATACCCTAAAAAGGGCGAAATTCTTCAAAGAGAAAATGAGCTAAATTCGAAAATATTCTACGTTAAAAAAGGACTATTAAGAAGCTTCACCATTGATGAAAAGGGAAAAGAGCACATTTTCATTTTCGCATCTGCAGGTTGGTTAATTGCAGATATTGAATCACAAGAGTTTAATCAACCTACAGAATTATTTATTGATTGTTTGGAAAAATCTGAGGTCGTGGTCTTGGATCGAGCAAATTTTATGCTCTCGAACTTAACCGAAATACAACTCAAACAAAACGCTCATTTATTAGCTAGACGTACAGCTGTTCTGCAAAGAAGGGTGATTATGCTGATGAGTGCATCGGCAAAAGAAAGGTACAACAGGTTTTTAGAATCGTACCCCGAGCTACCGAACAGAGTTCCTCAACGAATGATTGCCTCCTATTTAGGAATTACGCCGCAGGCATTAAGTACAATTCGAAGAAAAATGGTTAGAAAAAATTGACTCAACTAATTTTCACATTGTTAATCTAGATGAATGCATAGAAATTTAATTGTACTGATTTTTGTTCAAAACACGTAATTATGGAACAACCCAAAGAAGCTGGAAAAGAACCACACATTGTACAATTAGACCAAGGAAAAGCATATGCATGGTGTTCTTGTGGTAAATCAGAAAAACAACCGTGGTGCAACGGTATGCATGCGGGAAGCAAATTTACTCCTAAAGTAATAACAGCTGAGGAAAGTAAAACGGCAGCAATATGTATGTGTAAACGGACAAAGAATCCCCCCTATTGCGATGGTTCACACACAAAGTTGTAAGAATCGCACACGACAACTAAACCGATAAAAAGAATAGTTTTGGAGATTTATACAACCGTTTATTCTGTTATTTTCTAACTTTATGTGTCTCTAGTTTGAGATGTAAATACCATTCAGATCAAACATCAAGTACAAGAGTATCTAACGCATTGAAAAGTTATCCTTAATCCCAATCAACATATTCCTGAATGAGCATGCATCAACACTTTATGATTCATAAACCATTCGGTTATTTGTCTCAATTTATCAACAATCAAAATAAACGAAAAAATAAAAAACTATTGGGTGAATTATATTGCTTTCCAGAAGGAACAATGTCAATTGGAAGATTAGATGAAAGCTCAGAAGGTTTATTATTACTTACTACGGATGGAAAAGTTAGCGCGTTGATTCGCAGTAGAAAAGTAGAAAAGGAATATTATGTACAATTAGACGGTAACATTACTGATGAAGCTATTTTAAAAATGTGTGAGGGTCTAGAAATTGGTATTAGAGACAAAAAATATTTGACATTGCCTTGCAAAGCATCACGTCTAAATCAACTCCCATCGTTTGAACCTAGAACTAAAAAGATAAGAGACCCAAGACACGGCCCAACAAGCTGGATATCGGTCACATTAACGGAAGGCAAATTCAGACAAGTTCGCAAAATGACAGCTGCAGTAGGATTCCCAACTTTGCGATTAGTGCGCATTAGAATTGGTGATATTTTTCTCGATCAATTAGCACCCGGAGCAGTCATCGAAGTAGAAAATTTCAACCTCGGTTGACTGTGCAAAAGTTTGATTTATGTCTTTGATAAAGCATCAATTTA
>CAJQPO010000050.1 GCA_905480225.1 uncultured Flavobacteriales bacterium
GACAACATTGAGGCAAATACTTCTGGAGCAATATACCAATGGTTAGATTGCAATCAGAATTACTCAGAAATTATTGGAGAAACAAATCAGCAGTTCACAGCAACAGCAAATGGAGACTATGCCGTCGAGGTAACGTTGAATGGATGTACTGATACTTCAGCGTGTTTTACTGTCTCAACGATAGGGATAATTGAAAGCACGTTTGATAAAGAAATAACAGTTTATCCGAATCCAACTGAAGGTAATATTAGTGTTGACTTAGTATCTAATTATGAATCAATTTCTATAACGCTGACAGATGCTCAGGGTAAAGTGATTAAGACCAACTCTTTGGAAGGCATTGAATCCTTTGATTTAAAAATAGATGGTCCATCAGGAATCTATTTGTTATCAATCAAATCGGAAACTGAAACTGCTTTAATTCGAATTATAAAACGGTAATTTCAAGGCTATACTGTCCATTGAAAAATGGTAGCAAGAAAAAAATTAATCCGCATTCTTGATTTATAAGGCAGAGAAACCACGTTTAAACCCAACACACCACTCATTTATCAGTACGATGATGGAAGTGTGGAGAAGGTGATTAGGGGGTATTAATTACAACGCTTCAAGCAAACCTGCTGTTTCGTTATTTCTGCATGGCTGTTCGGTAAACAGAGAAAACCTTCCATTGGTCGAAAATTCGAGTAAAAAAGAGGGGTTATCAGTAACTAACTTTCTCTTGCGCGTATAATAGGTCCAGCCTAAAATTATCTTCTTATTACTGCAAAGAATAACAAATGAAGCTTGTGGCTTTTTTGATAGCAGTATTGGGCATCTTAAATATGTCAGCTCAAACCTATGAGGCATCCCAACGTGAACTAATCAATCACAATCAAGCTGAACCCGCAGTAGAAGTTGATTTTTGCAAGTGGCACATTACCGCCAGTCATGTTATTTGGGAGGCAGGAGACGGACACAGTGCTGATATTCACAAAGTAACCGATTACTTGGACACCAAACAGGTTTACAAAATGAACACCTACGGAGAGGAATATCTATTGGAAATAAATAAAGACAAGCAGTCAGACAGGTATTTTCTTACGTATACGCCCACACAAGACACTTCTTGGCAAGCCATTTATCATTGTGTAAAGCGCCCCTGATTAATACAAACTGTATTTCAAATTATTTTTGGAGTCTTTTGTAAATCCAACGGCCTCTATTTTCATGCAATTTTTAACGTTTTAATTATCCGTATAACCTAGAACAATAAGGAATGATTATTGTTATCACAGTATTGCATCCTGCAAGAAGTAAACTTTAACTATATTTACACCTTCAAAAAAATGAGTGAATTGAAAGACATAGTGGCGATGGGAGAAGATCATGTTGGCTCTTCCGCAGAAACTCCTTTGAGAGATAACGCATTTGATTTATCTGACAACGAAAAAATAGAGCTGATCGAAAAGCACTTCAAAGAAATTATGATTACGCTTGGATTAGACTTGAATGACGATAGTTTGTCAGGAACCCCAAGGAGGGTAGCAAAAATGTATGTGGAAGAAATATTTGCTGGCTTGAACCCAAAGAATAGCCCATCCATATCACTTTTTAACAATGCATACAAGTATGACGAAATGTTAATTGAAAAAGACATTGAAGTATACTCAACTTGTGAACATCATTTTGCACCCATAATTGGTAAGGCGCATGTGGCTTATTATGCCAAAGATAATGTGATTGGTTTGTCTAAAATCAACAGAATTGTGAGACACTTTGCCAAAAGACCGAGTGTTCAAGAACGCTTGACAGTTCAGATAGTTGAAGAGTTGAGAGCAGTTTTAGGAACACCAGATGTGGCTTGTATTGTTGAAGCAAAACATTTATGTGTTAACTCAAGAGGAGTGGGCGACACCCACAGCTCTACGATAACGAGTCAATTCAGTGGAAAATTTAATGACCATGCTGTGAAAATGGAACTGCTGGAGCAAATTGGCCTAGATTCAAAAATCGACATTTAATAGGATGACGAAATTCGAAGACAATAAAGTTTTCATTTACAATACCCTAAAAGCAAACAAGGAAGAATTTCACCCTATCAACAGCCCAAATGTGGGACTTTACGTCTGCGGCCCCACTGTATACAGCAACGTTCATCTCGGAAATTGCCGTACTTTTTTAACATTCGACATGGTATACAGATACCTAATTCACTTAGGTTACAAAGTGCGTTATGTTAGGAACATTACAGATGCGGGGCATTTAGAAAACGATGCCGATGAAGGAGAGGATAAAATTGCGAAGAAGGCGCGTATTGAGCAATTAGAACCGATGGAGATTGTGCAAAGATATACAGTCGATTTTCATAACGTAATGAAACACTTCAATGCATGTGCGCCTTCAATAGAGCCAACAGCTACCGGTCACATTCTAGAGCAAATAGAGATGATTCAGGATATACTGGACAAAAATTTGGCTTATGAAGTAAATGGGTCCGTATATTTTGATGTAAAAAAATATGCGGAGGCCAACGATTATGGCGAATTATCGGGTCGAAAAATAGAAGAGCTAAGAGAAGGTTCTCGAGAACTAGACGGTCAGTCAGAAAAGAGAGATGCAATCGATTTCGCGCTTTGGAAAAAAGCATCCGAAAATCACATCATGAGGTGGTCTTCACCGTGGAGCGTTGGATTTCCAGGATGGCATTTAGAATGTTCGGTAATGAGTTCTAAATATTTGGGAACCCAGTTTGATATTCATGGAGGAGGTATGGACCTGAAATTTCCACATCACGAATGTGAAATAGCACAAGGCCAAGCTTCACATGGTGTTAAACCAGTCAATTATTGGATGCATGGAAACATGCTCACATTAAACGGCAAACGAATGAGCAAATCTACCGGAAACACGCTGCTTCCTCACGAGCTTTTTTCAGGTGAGAATGAGCTCCTTGACAAGGCCTATTCCCCGATGGTCGTTCGTTTTTTCATGATGCAAGCACACTACAGAAGCACATTGGATTTTTCAAGTGAGGCATTGGCTGCCTCCGAGAAAGGGTTTCAGCGATTAATGACAGCTTTGAAAACATTGGGACAACTGAAATTTAAAAAAACGGAAGTAGATCCCATTTTGAACCAAGAAATAGAAGCACTTTGTGCCCAGTGCTATCAATTTATGGGTGATGATTTTAATACACCGAGAACCATCGCAACCCTCTTTGAATTAGTTGGTAAGATTAACGCTTTTGAAAAAGAAGGAGGAATCACCAAAATAGCTGAAGAAACCAAGGACTTACTTAGTAACACGTTTTCCGGTATGGTTGTGGATGTGCTTGGATTAAAAGTGGAAGAAACTGGAAATGAAGGTCTTTTAGACGAAGCATTGCAAATGCTTGTGAAGATTAGACAAGAGGCAAAGCAGAATAAGAACTTTGCACTTTCAGATAAAATACGAGATGAATTAAGTGCCGCAGGTGTTCAACTAAAAGACAGTCGAGACGGTACAACTGAATATATAATAAACTAAAAGGATGAAAAAAATAACAAAATCTCTGTTGCTTTCTGGCCTGATAATTTCGGGCGGTAGTGGCTTTGCACAAGAAGAAGCACCAATAACGAATAAGAAAGGGAGCGAATATCAATTTGAAATTATTGCGGATAACGATGCTACGGGAGTTCAAAACCAAAACAGAACCGGTACTTGCTGGAGTTTTTCGTCACTGTCGTTTTTTGAATCTGAATTGCTTCGAATGAAAAAAGGCAAACACAACTTATCTGAAATGTTTATCGTTCGAAACGCTTACATCGGTAAAGCAGAAAATTATTTAAGAATGTATGGAACATTTAATTTTGGTCAAGGTGGAGCGTTTCATGACATTCCGTGGGTAATAGAGCGTTATGGAATTGTCCCAGAAGAAGTATACAAGGGATTAGAATACGGCTCTGAAACACACAGTCACGAAGAGATGGAACAAATGATGAAAGCGATGGTTGGCGTTCTTGCCAAGAAGCCACAAGGAGGAAAGCTTTCAGGAAACTGGAAGAAAGCCATTTCGGGAGTAGTTGATGCCTATTTGGGAGATTTACCCGACGAAAACATGGAAGAGTTTAAGTTCACATATGAAGGAAATGAATACACTCCAATGAGTTTTTCTCAGTCGTTGGGCTGGAGCATGGATGATTACGTGTCTTTGACATCTTATACGCACCATCCTTTTTATTCTCAATTTGCACTAGAGGTACAAGATAATTGGGCCATGCGCACGGGGTATAATTTGCCAATAGATGAATTAATGCAAGTAATGGAAGAATCCGTTAAAAATGGATATACGTTTGCATGGGGTGCCGACGTTTCAGAAAAAGGATTTTCATTTAGAGACGCATTGGCTATTTTGCCAGAAGATGAATCAACGATCAAGGCAAAAGGTAAAGACGACAAGTACTTTAACTCTGCGGGAGCAGAAAAGGTGTCTAATGCTTTTTTAACACCCGGCACAGAACGAACTGTTTCACAAAAGGAAAGACAAGAGGCATTTGATTCACAGGAAACCACAGATGATCACGGCATGCACATTACAGGTACCATGAAAGATCAAAATGGAACAAAGTATTTCATTGTAAAAAATTCATGGGGAACAAAACACAACGAATGTGATGGCTACTTTTATGCTTCATTCCCTTATGCGAGGTATAAAACAATGAATATTTTGATTCACAAGGATGGAATTCCAAAAGACATTAAAAAGAAACTAGGAATTAAGTAAGAAATCAAACTTAAAATAACCCTGTTCGATCGCTGTATTGGGCAGGGTTATTTTATATTTAAAATCAAATATTTCTTGCTAACTTTCCGAACCCTTATGAGGAAGGTTTTAAATAAAATTTTCATTTTTCCGGTAAAAATTTACCAATGGATTATATCACCCCTTTTCCCTGGTTCGTGTCGGCATGAACCTACCTGTTCAAATTATGCGGTTGAAGCGATTGAAGAGTGGGGGCCACTGAAAGGGATGTTACTTGGAATAAAGAGACTGAGTAAATGCCATCCGTGGGGAACTTGGGGGCAAGATCCGGTTCCAAAAAAGAACGTGAAAAAGCCAAACAAGGAAAACACAAATCAACAATGTTCAAATCAACTTATAAAAGCGGGATGATATGCTGAAAATTGACATGCATACACATTTAATGCCTGAACAAATGCCACGATGGTCTGAGAAGTTTGGCTACGGTGGTTTTATTCATTTAGACCACCACCGAAAAGGGTGGGCACGAATGATGCAAGACAGTAAATTTTTCAGAGAAATAAATGAGAATTGCTGGGACCCGAAAGTTAGGATTAATGAATACTTGGAATTTGATACACAGGTGCAAGTAATTTGTACGATTCCGGTGCTCTTTTCATATTGGGCGAAGCCAAAAGATTGTCTTCAAATATCAGAATTCCTCAACGATCATATTGCAGATATTGTACACAAGTATCCGAAGCAATATGTTGGGTTAGGCACAGTGCCAATGCAAGACGCAGAATTGGCGATTAAAGAATTACATCGGATCAAAGAAATGGGTCTGGTTGGAATCCAGATTGGATCCAACATCAATAATAAAAACTTAAACGAAGACGAATTTTTTCCAATTTTTGAAGCATGTTCTAAATTAGGTTTAGCGGTAATGGTTCATCCATGGAACATGATGGGTAAAAAACACATGGAGCAGTACTGGCTGCCATGGCTTGTCGGTATGCCTGCAGAAACATCACGAGCAATGTGTTCTATGATTTTTGGAGGAGTTTTAGAAAAGCTTCCGGGATTAAGATTAAACTTTGTTCATTCAGGAGGCTCCTTCTTACCAACCATAGGAAGAGTAGAACACGGCTTCAACTGCAGGCCAGATTTAGTAGCAGTGGATAACCCGATTAATCCAAGAGAATACTTAGGTAAATTTTGGGTGGATTGTATTACGCATGATCCATTGATGCTGGAGTACATTTTGAAAGTGCAAGGTTCAAAAAGAATTACCCTCGGCAGCGATTACCCATTTCCTCTTGGTGATCTTGAAATTGGAAAGTTCATAACGGAAATGAATATAGATGAATCTGTAGTAGAAGATATTTTCTGCAATTCAACCTTGGAATGGCTTAATTTAACTAAGGAACAATTCTTGTAAACCATTGTTAAAAATAAAATATGTTTAAACTTATTATAACATTTGTTTTAGTTGCAGTTGTAAGCAGTATAAGTGCACAACGACCACCAGAAAATCCGCCAACCATGAAAGGCCCGAACCCAGCTTATATGGGGTATTGGCAACAACGAATTCAGTACAATATGGATATCGTTGTTGATCACGAACAGCACCAGTTTTCAGGCAAGCAAATGATTCGGTATACCAACAACTCACCAGACGAGTTGAATCAAGTGTTTTTTCATTTGTATTACAATGCTTTTCAACCTAACTCAATGATGGATACTCGTTCTCGAACCATTTCAGATCCTGATGGCCGAGTAACAGACAGAATTTTACACCTGGATCAGAAAGATGTAGGTTATCACAAAATTACTTCATTGAAGTTCCAAGGAGAGCCTGTTGAATTTATTGTGGAAGGTACCATTATGGAGGTGTCACTACCTGTAGGTATTAAACCAAACACAACGGTTGAGTTTGAGATGGAATATGAATCACAAATTCCTTTACAGATCAGACGAACGGGCAAGATGAATAATGAAGGAATTGATTATTCCATGACCCAATGGTACCCTAAAATGGCCGAATATGATAAGGAAGGATGGCATGCAAACCCTTATGTTGGAAGAGAATTCCATGGTGTATGGGGTGATTTTGATGTTACCATTCACATGGACAAAAGTTATGTTATTGGTGGAACGGGTGTTTTGCAAAATCCGGATGAAATAGGCCATGGTTATGTTCCCAAAGGAACTGTTTTGAATAGGCCTAATGGAGAAGTTTTACATTGGCATTTTAAAGCAGAAAACGTACATGATTTTGCTTGGGCGGCCGACCCTGATTATCAGCACGACATTGTTCAGATGGAGAATGGCACCAGAATTCATTTTTTATATCAGGCCGATAGCTCAGCGCAGAATTGGACAAATCTACAGCCATATGCAGTACAGAGTTTTGAATACGTCAACGAGAATTTTGGTGTATATCCCTATCCACAATATTCAATCATCCAAGGAGGAGATGGGGGTATGGAATACCCGATGTGCACGCTAATAACGTCTCACGGATCTTTTGCAGGTTTAGTTAGTGTTACCGTTCACGAAAGCATTCACAGCTGGTATCAGGGAATGCTGGCTACGAATGAATCGAAGTATCCTTGGATGGATGAGGGGTTTACTACTTATGCTCAAGCAATGACGTTGGATCATTTGTACGAGCGAAATGCGGTCAATCCTTTAGCAAACTCTTATATGGGGTACGCGATGTTAGCCAGGTCGGTAGATCAAGAGCCGCTTACAACGCATGCGGATCATTACAAAAAGAACAGAACTTACGGCATATCGGTTTATTCAAAAGGAGCTGTTTTTTTGCACCAGTTGAGTTATATTGTTGGAAAAGAAGCATTTCAGCGGGGAATGTTGGATTACTACAAAACCTGGCGGTTTAAACATCCTACACCAGATGATTTTAAAAGAATTATGGAAAAGGCCTCTGGCTTAGAGCTGGATTGGTATATGGAGCAGTTTGTCGGTACGGTCAATACAGTAGATTATGTTATAGACAGCGTACAGAAAAATGGCAAGGCAACAAAAATCGTATTAAAGAAACGGGGCGATATGCCCATGCCTTTAGACATTAAAATAACGCTATCAGATGGAACGGTGGAGTGGCATTATATTCCAATAAGAATAATGAGAGGTGAAAAAGGTCCGGATCTAGCCAAGTTTAATAAAATCCAGAAAGATTGGGGTTGGGCTTATCCAGAATATGAACTAGATATTGATGTTCCATTTAAAAAGATTGCAAAAGTTGAAATAGATCCTACTAGAAGGATGGCTGACATTTACCCTGCGAACAATGTTTATCCTGCTCGAAAAAAGAAACCATAATGATGAACATACTCGCAATAGAATGGAATGTAGAACCGGCCATGTTTTCAATAGGAACTTTTGAAATCAGGTGGTATGGTTTGTTGTTTGCGGTGTCCTTTTTTGTTGGTTATCAGATTGTGCAAACCATGTTTAAGCGCGAGGGAGAGGATTTAAAAAGGCTGGATAAATTATTGATGTACGTATTAATAGCAACAGTTGTTGGCGCACGTTTGGGACATGTGTTTTTTTATGATTGGCCATCCTACAGAGACGATTTATGGAGTATTTTAAACATTAGAGAAGGTGGGTTAGCGAGTCATGGTGCCGCCATTACTATCATTATTTCACTTATTATTTTTTCGAAGAGAATATTAAAAGAAAAACCCGTCTTGTGGATTTTTGATCGCGTGGCTCCAGCAATTGCCATTGCGGCATTTTTTATTCGAATTGGGAACTTGTTCAATCATGAAATTATGGGGATAACTACAAATGTACCATGGGCATTCAGCTTTTCTCAGTATTGGAATAATAGCATTCATGGATTTGACTCAAGCCCCCGTCATCCTGCTCAACTTTATGAAGCACTCTGTTATTTACTCATATTTGGTTTATTGATTTGGGTTTTTTATAAGAAAAAGGGCTATACTCGAATGGGGTTGATTACAGGGCTCTTTTTTACGCTTTTGTTTACAGCAAGATTTTTTATCGAATTCATTAAAGAACATCAGGCTGAAAATATTGCCGATGATTCGGTATTAAATATGGGGCAGTATTTGTCAATACCGTGCATCTTACTTGGCCTCTTCTTTGTATTTAGATCGAGAAAACACGTTGTCCCAGACCTTGCTGAATTACACGCGCAACAATTGGCACTGGCTGATTCAGAAACCATCCAGGATACTGATAATGCAGATAATCAAAAAAATTGAATTAGCACTATTTTCACTATGAACAAAGTTCTTATTGTACTATCTATTGTCTTACTGTCGGCCTGTGGAAAGAGTCAGCAAAGTACAAGCAGCGTAACTGTAATTGAACACCAATTAATTAATGAAGAGGAACAGGAGCGCGCGCACATTCCACCATTTACAGCCATTGATACGAACTATAATTCGATGGATTTACTATTGCCTGAGGGATTTAGTTATGAAATACTCTTTACGGAATTTATAGATAAGGTAACGCGTGCCGATGGCAAGCAGTTTCCGGCAAAAGGGAGTCATGACTTGTGTGTGTATATTCCAATAGAAAATTCCAGTGAACACGGGTACTTGTATATTGGGCATGAAGACAGGTATGTTAATCAGGCGCTTGGTGATGGTGGCGGAGCAACTATTTTTGAAGTAAAGAAAGACAGTATTGGTTGGAAAACGGTAGGTGATTTTAAACACGTTGATTTCCGACCAATTAGAGATACGCACAGAAATTGTGGTGGTACGATTACTCCATGGGGAACTGTTTTAAGTGCTGAAGAAACCTACCCTTTGTCTAATGCGAACATCTCGTTTAATGGAACTTATATTTCTGATCTGAGTCCAATTAACAATCGAGACGCTTATACCAATTTTGGTTGGATGGTTGAAATTGACCCCATTACGCAGAAACCGTTACAAAAATTATATGCGATGGGCAGGTTCATGCACGAAGACGCAGAATGTATGGAAGACGGTAAGACCGTTTATTTAACCGATGATTATCCTGTCGCTGTATTTTTTAAGTTTGTTGCTGATCAGGCTGGGGATTACACCAGTGGACAATTATACGCGTACCGCCAATCGTTAGATGGTGAATCAGGGAAATGGCTTGAATTGCCTCGAGATACTAATTCGCTGATAAGGTGCAGGGACATTGCACTTGAAAGTGGGGCAACTTTGTTTCAACGCCACGAATGGTTAGCATCGTCAAATGGCAAAATCTATATTTCAGAAACAGGAAATGTACAATTTGATTGGACCAGACGAATCTTAGAAGGCGCCGTTCCCGCGAAACATTTTATAGATCATTTTCAGGTAGGAAACAATGTGTTTTCCGATGTGCATGGTCGAATTTTAGAGTTTGATCCAGCAACCAACAAGATGAGAAGCTATCTAGAGGGTGGCATTGATGAAGCAGATTCAGCCACTATATTATCTAATCCAGACGGAAATGCAATTCAAACTTTTGATGGTGTAGATTATCTTGTTATCAATGAAGACATTGATTGGTTTGATAGAGGTCGTGTTCCCCAATATGTAACCGCCGCTCAACGTTTCATTAATGAGGTCTATTTTTTACCTTTGAACAAGCAAGAGCCACAGCGAAGTGATTTAATGAGATTTGCTATTGGGCCTAAAGGAAGTGAAACAACAGGGACTTATTTTACTCCTGACGGTAAAACCATGTTTTTAAATATTCAGCATCCTTGGCCAAGAAATAAGCCACCATTTAACCGGTCTTGCACAGTAGCGATTACGGGATTTTAATGA
The DNA here is from genome assembly GCA_905480225.1 of uncultured Flavobacteriales bacterium. Classification (GTDB taxonomy): domain Bacteria; phylum Bacteroidota; class Bacteroidia; order Flavobacteriales_D; family Parvicellaceae; genus UBA10066. Next base: position 10,498 of record CAJQPO010000050.1, read on the forward strand.
TTGAAGTAAAAGACATATCATTTGCATATAAGGGGGGCGAACGAATCACTTTTCCCAGCTTCTCTTATCCGCAAGGTGAACAGGCATTAATAATTGGTAAGTCGGGTTGTGGTAAAACGACTTTATTGCATTTGTTGGCTGGATTAATTTCTCCATTAGATGGGCAAATTGATATTGCAGGAACCTGTACATCTCATTTGTCAGGCAGTAAAATGGATCGGTTTCGAGGAAATAATATTGGTGTGATTTTTCAGAAGCCGCATTTTGTGAAGGCACTGAATGTGCTTGAAAATGTCCTTTTAGCACAAAATCTAAGTGGAAACCAAAAAAATTTAAAGCATGCTCAGGACCTTTTAAACTCCTTGGGCCTCACCCATAAGTTAACGGCAAAGGTTACCGATTTAAGTGAGGGAGAAAAACAACGGGTGTCTATTGCTAGAGCGCTTGTAAATAACCCTCAATTGATTTTAGCAGATGAGCCCACTTCGGCGTTAGACGATGAGAACTGTGCGGCAGTAATTGAATTATTAAAACGAAGTTCGAAAGAAGCCAATTCTACTTTGCTCATTGTTACGCACGACAACCGATTAAAAGAACATTTTAGCAATAAGATAGCGCTATGAATGCAGTTAAACTCAGCTGGAAGAACATAAGGTACAGGCCATGGAGATCAGGATTGGCAGTGCTGCTTATGGCATCTGGTTTAAGTATAGTGATTGTCTTGGTATTAACCCAGAGCCAAATAGATGAAAAGTTTAAAAATAATTTAGCTGAAATTGACTTAGTTGTTGGTGCTAAAGGATCGCCACTTCAGTTGGTATTGAGCAGTGTTTATCACATTGATAACCCTACTGGAAACATCCATGAAGACAGTTGTGAATTCATTAAGAATCATCCTTTTGTTGCCAGCACAATTCCTGTATGCATAGGGGATAATTTCAGAACGTATAGAATTGTAGGGACAACGGATGAATACCTTAAGATGTATGGTGCGCAACTCAAGACGGGCGTTGTTTGGAATAAACCGATGCAGCTTGTAGTTGGTGCTAATGTCTATGAAAAATACCCGAATAAACTCAAGGTTGGAAAACGAATTACGGGTGGACATGGAATCGGTAATGATTTACTCGAAGAACACAATCACGCACATGACGGAACTCCATATGAAATTGTGGGTGTTTTGAAGCCGACAGGGAAGGTATTAGACAACATGTTGTTGTGTGATTATCGAAGTACATGGATTGTACATTCTGGTCACGATAGTGGCGCGAGTTTTGATTTAAAATCTAAAATCGACGTAGATACCTCTAATGTAGAATTGCAAGATGATTCTAACCAAGATAGCGCTGCGATATCGGCAGATACGCTAGTTGCGGAGCATACAGCTGAGGCCCATGCGGGTCATGATCACAGCGAACACAATCACGGTCATCACGATCATGCTAAGCCTGTTCTAAACGTTGATAGTGTTTTGAAAACGATACCAAACTCCAACCGAGAAATTACAGCATTATTGGTTAAATACAAGAATATGAGAGCACAGATGTTTATTCCAAATGCAGTGAATAAAAACTCTTCATTAATAGCAGCAGATCCGGATATTGAAAGAGATCGAATGTTGAAATTAGTAGACTCGGGTATTCAGACCGCCAATTTAATGGGTTATTTTGTTCTGATTATTTCGGCGATTAGCGTCTTCATTGCTCTTTTTAGTTCACTCAAAGACCGGGGATATGAAATAGCTTTAATTAGGGTCCAGGGAGCAAGCAGATTGAAGGTTTTTGCTATGATTCTCGGAGAGGGTTTGTTACTGTCAGTATTGGGATATATTTTTGCTATACTGATTAGTCACGTTGGAATGTGGGTAGTTTCGGGCATATTAGAAACGAATTATCATTACGCCTTTAATCCATGGGCCTTTTCAATTATGGAAGTTTATTTGTTGGGTACTGCATTATTAATTGGCCTGATTTCTGCGTTATTACCAGCAATGAAAGCTTACAAAACAGATATTTCTACAACTTTAAGTAAATAGATCATGACCAAAACGTTAAAATTTGTAGCGCTTATTGCCTTTGTCGGAATAACTTTCGCATTTAGCAAATCAGAGCCAATTAAAATTACCTGGGAGATATTAAAGGATGTAAAATTTTCAGATAAATGGTCGGATGAGTTTCAAGCCTATTATGCGGTGCCCTCATTTGGAAATAACATTAAAAAGTACAACGGTCAAGAGGTTCAAATTCGAGGATATATCATCCCTATTGATATTGTTGATGGGTATTATGTACTTTCAGCGAATCCCTATAGTCAATGTTTTTTCTGTGGAAATGCTGGTCCGGAGTCGGTTATGGAGATTCAAATGAAAAAAGAATACCGTGACCTTAGAATGGATCAAATTATCACATACAAGGGGAAGCTGAGATTAAATAAAGATGACATTTACCAGCTGAATTATATATTGGAGGATGCGGAAATTGTTGCGCGTTAAATCATTGATTGAAGCTCTTCCATCAAAATTGCTGTCGCACCAGATCGACTTTCAACGAAATTTTTTGCAGCGGTTCCTGCCTGTTTTCTTTTAGATTCATCCATAACCAGTAATTTAATAACTGGTGAGAATTCAGTTCTTGAAACGGAATAGCCACCACCAGATTCCACAAGCTCTTTACCCTCAGGATATTTTGAATGGTTATTACCATAAACAACCGGTATTCCAAAAGTAGCGGGTTCTAAAATATTGTGCAACGCATTCGTAAATCCGCCTCCAATAACTGCAACATCTGCGTAGTAGTACGCACTGGCTAGCTGACCGATGGTATTCAATATCATGATCGATGCGTCTTTAACTGGGGCTTCCTTATAATAATCTATTGGGATTTTTATTCTTTTACTTATTTCGTTAACGTGCCTATCAGAAACGTCGTGAGGTGCTATTATAAACTGAACGTGTTTGAAGTTTTCGCTATTTAAAATGGGCATAATTAGTTCCTCTTCAACTTGCCAGGAACTCCCCAAAATAACTAATAGTTTCTCTTTTTTAAATTGTGCTATTCTATCATTTTGATTGACCTCCGTGCGCTGCTCAATAACCCTGTCGTATCTCGTGTCTCCTGCTTGCATGGCTGCAATCTCGCCTTTCGACTCCAATAATTTCAAAGATGCCTTGTCTTGCGTAAATATTTTGGTGCACAATTGCAATGTTGAAAACATAAAGCCACCATAAGATTTAAAATAGATTTGATTTGGTCGAAAAGATGCGGCAATTAAATAAAGGCTGGTATTACGTATTTTTAATTGCTTAAAGAAATGATGCCATACTTCGTATTTTACAAAAATGGCCAATCGAGGATTTATACTATCCAGGAACTTACTGGCATTAGCACTTGAGTCAATTGGTAAATAATAAATTCCGTCAGCAAGTGGATAATCTTTTTTGTTTTCATAACCGGAAGGTGAAAAAAACGTAAGAACAATACTTTGTTTTGGCCATCTTCTTTTAATGCCTTCAATCAATGGTCGGGCCTGTTCAAATTCCCCTAATGAAGCACAATGAAACCAAATAGAACCTGGGTGATTATTAAAAACCTGATTCTTCCTTCCATTAATCCATAACCTGGCTTTTTTATTAAATGGTGCAGTTATGTAAATACCTATTAAATATCCTACAATTCCTATGTTGTACAGAAATTTACCCACGGGATAAAGATAAGTTTTTAGTTCAAGTAGAAATCTTGAAGAGGTCTTTTGCGAATTGGAACAATCCAACCTGCTCGAATGCCCATCAAGAGATCTGTTCTACTTTGATTTACTTGGGTAGCAGCTCCAGCTTGTCGCAGTCTTCTACCCCGAGTAAATCCTTCAGAAAGGTCTATTCCAGCGAAGAAATTAGCTAAACCTTTGTTACCCATATGAGAATAGCCAATAAATTGAGTCAGTACCAATCCGTTGGTGTAACGATCATAAAGTTTGCTGTATTCTCCGGTGAATTGTGGTACCAAGTCTTGTTCTGCTTCAATGCGAACTTTGTGTTGGATGAAGCCAGCTCCGAATTTCAACAAGATACCGCTGTTAGGATTAGGTCCTATTATCGGGAAAACTTTCCCAATATTTCCTGTGAAAATCCAACCGCGTTCGTAAGCCAAGACATTGGCAAACGCTCCGTTCTGATTGATGATTTGGCCGTTGGAAGTATACATGTCAGTAAGCATTGAGGTATCTTTTACCTGATTGCCAAAAAAGAACTGTGAATTAATACCTATCACCCAATTGGAGGCTAATTTAAAATCGACATTGAAACCAATATTAGAATTCCAGCCAAATCGATTTTTAAGATCACCTTCAGGTATCTGTGCTGCATATGAAAGACTTACTTGCGTTGTGAAAATAGAACTGTCTTTTACAGACTGACTAGTCCCTAATGAAGTAAAAAATACCACCAAAAAGAGTGTTGCAAAAGTAGATCTCATTTCGCAGTAAATGTAAGGTTTATCATCCATCAATTTGAGTAGATTATCCTAGAAACTGAAAAGTTCATTATTAATTGTAAGTAATTCGTGTTATTTAAGCTATTCAGTGTATATCGATTCACTATATTCGCAGCTTATGTCTGAAGTCTTGAATAAAATACAAATGGTTGATTTAAAGTCACAGTACGAAAAAATCAAACCAGAGATCGATAAAGCAATTATAAGTGTAGTGGAATCATCCCAATACATTAATGGCCCCGAGGTTAAATCTTTTCAGCAAGAAATGGAAAGCTACCTTGGTGTGAAGCACGTAATTCCTTGTGCAAATGGAACAGATGCATTGCAAATTTCAATGATGGCGCTAGGATTAAAACCAGGTGATGAAGTCATTACGCCTTCTTACACCTATATAGCGACAACTGAAGTGATTGGCTTGTTGAGGTTGAAGCCTGTTTTTGTGGATTGCGAATCGGACACATTTAACATTTCTCCAGAGGCGATTGAAAAGGCAATTACACCAAAAACAAAAGCAATTGTTCCTGTTCATTTGTATGGCCAGTCTTGTGATATGGATGCCATAATGAAAATTGCACAGAAGCACAGCTTGTTTGTTATCGAAGATAATGCACAAGCAATTGGTTGTAGTTACACCTTTGCTGATGGAACAACCGCTAAAACCGGTACAATTGGAGATGTTGGATGTACGAGCTTTTTTCCATCAAAAAATTTAGGATGCTATGGAGATGGCGGTGCGATATGTACCAATAACGATGAATTAGCGCATCAAATTAGAATGGTAGCTAATCATGGTCAAAGTAAGCGTTACTATCATGATTTAGTTGGTTGTAATTCTAGGCTAGATTCAATCCAAGCTGCAATTCTTAGAATCAAATTACGAGAGTTAGATACCTATATTGAAAATAGAAACACTGCAGCTGCTTTCTATGATGAAGCATTTGCAGACATTCCCGAGCTTACTGTTCCATTTAGGAGCGCACAAAGTAAGCATGTATTTCACCAGTATACGCTTCAATTAGCAGACCGTATCAATCGCGACGATTTAGTAGAATATTTAGGAAAGAAAGAAATTCCGGCTATGATTTATTATCCTGTGCCGGCACATAAACAAAAAATGTTTGATCATTTAGATGTGATCTGTACAGACATGTCAGTTACGGATTGGTTAACTACGAGAGTCTTTTCTTTACCCATGCATACTGAATTGACAAATCAGCAGTTAAAGTACATTACAGAATCAGTAAAAGAATTTATTAGAAAATGAATATAGCTGTTGTAGGAACAGGTTACGTTGGATTAGTTACAGGAACATGTTTTGCTGAAACGGGAAATAACGTAATATGTGTAGATATAGATAAGAACAAGGTCGACATGATGCGGAAAGGTGTCGTGCCGATTTACGAACCGCATTTGGATGTCATTTTTGATAGAAATATTCAACAGAAAAGGCTTCAGTTTACGACTAATTTGAAAGAAGCAATTGATCAAAGTCAAATTGTATTTCTAGCATTGCCTACTCCTCCTGGAGAAGATGGATCAGCTGATTTGTCTTACGTTTTAGCAGTGGCTGAAGAATTGGGAGAGATCATGACAGAGTATAAAGTAATCATAGATAAAAGTACAGTGCCTGTTGGAACAGCTGAGAAAGTGCATGAAGCAGTTGCAAAAAAAGCTCAAGTCGATTTTGATGTGGTTTCTAATCCAGAATTTTTAAGAGAAGGATTTGCTGTAGATGATTTTTTAAAACCAGATCGTGTGGTGATTGGAACATCTTCTGCTAAGGCTAGACAAATACTTGAAAAACTGTATAAACCATTTGTAAGACAAGGGAATCCCATCTATTTTATGGACGAGCGATCTGCAGAGCTTACCAAGTACGCGGCGAATGCATTTTTGGCAACGAAAATTACATTTATGAATGAGATTGCTAATTTCTGTGAGTTGGTTGGCGCCGATGTTGATGCGGTAAGAAAAGGAGTAGGTTCTGATTCGAGAATTGGCAATAGGTTTTTGTTTTCTGGTATTGGTTATGGTGGAAGCTGTTTCCCAAAAGATGTTCAGGCATTAGCCAAATCCGGCAAAGATGCAGGATATAATTTTGGAATTATTGAATCTGTTATGAAAGTCAATCATGAACAGAAATATACGTTGATACGCAAGGTGAAAAATTATTATGGAGATAATTTGAAAGGCAAAACTTTTGCACTTTGGGGGCTGGCATTCAAGCCCGATACAGATGATATTAGAGAAGCCCCTTCTTTGTATATGATTGAGGATCTGCTCGCTGCGGGCGCTAAGGTTAAAACATTCGACCCCGAAGCAATGGAAAATGTAAAAAAGATAGTGGGTGATTCTATTATGTATTGTGCGAATCAGTACGACGCGTTAGAAGGCGCCGATGCCTTGTTGATAGCTACTGAATGGCCTGTGTTTCGTGCGCCGGATTTTGGTAAAATAAAGGGTTTACTCAAGGAGAATGTTATTTTTGATGGAAGAAATTTGTACGATTTAACAAATATGCGAGATAACGAGTTTTATTACGAGAGCATTGGTAGAAAAACAGTGCTAGGACATTATACAAAAGAAGTTGAGTAAGAAAGTCTTAATAACAGGAGCAGCGGGTTTTTTAGGTTCACATCTTTGTGAGCGGTTTGTGAATGAAGGATTTCATGTAATTGGAATGGATAACCTGATTACTGGGAGAATGAGCAATCTGGAACACCTGAAGAATGAGGCAAATTTTGAATTTGTTAAACATGACATTTCAGAGCATATCGTCATTGAATCAGATTTAGATTACATTTTACATTTTGCGTCGCCTGCTAGTCCTATAGATTATTTAAAAATCCCTATACAAACATTAAAAGTTGGATCTCTTGGCACGCACAATTGTTTAGGTTTAGCAAAAGCTAAGAATGCAAGAATTATAGTTGCATCCACGTCAGAAGTATATGGAGACCCAACAGTTCACCCCCAAACAGAAGACTATTGGGGTAATGTAAACCCAGTGGGTCCAAGGGGAGTTTATGATGAAGCCAAAAGATTTCAAGAGGCCATTACCATGGCTTACCATACGTACCATGGGGTAGAAACAAGGATAGTTAGAATTTTCAACACTTACGGTCCACGTATGCGACTAAATGATGGACGAGTTTTGCCCGCTTTTATTGGCCAAGCGCTAAGAGGAGAGGATCTTACCATATTTGGTGACGGTAGTCAGACCAGGTCTTTTTGTTTTGTTGATGACTTGGTTGAAGGCATCTACAGATTATTATTGAGCGATTGTCCTGAACCGGTTAATGTTGGTAATCCAGATGAGATATCGATTGGAGATTTTGCAGAGGAAATTATTAAATTAACCGGTACGAATCAAAAGGTAATTTATAAAGACCTCCCAGTAAATGACCCAAAGCAAAGACAGCCTGATATCAGCAAAGCAATTAAACTATTAGGGTGGACACCGAAAATTGACCGAGCTGAAGGCCTAAGAATTACGTATGACTATTTTAGATCTTTGCCTGAAGAAGAATTGTATAAAAAAGAGCACAATAACTTCGAAAAATATATAAAAAAGTAATGAGCTATTTTGCCCATGAAACAGCTGTAATTGATGAAGGTTGCCAAATTGGTCCAGGTACCAAAATATGGCATTTTTCTCATGTCATGCCTAATTGCAAAATTGGGGAACGATGTAACTTGGGGCAAAATGTGGTAGTGTCTTCTAACGTCACACTTGGAGTGAATGTGAAAGTTCAAAATAACGTCTCTATTTATACGGGTGTCGAATGTGAAGATGATGTATTCTTAGGGCCTTCGATGGTTTTTACTAATATTACAAATCCGAGAAGTGCCATTATTAGAAGAGACCAGTATGCCAAAACGCTTGTAAGAAAGGGGGCTTCTATTGGAGCCAATGCCACAATCATTTGTGGTAATAATATTGGGAAATTTGCCTTGATAGGAGCGGGAGCAGTTGTTACAAAAGATGTGCCTGATTATGCCCTTCTAGTAGGAAACCCTGCTAAACAAATTGGTTGGGTTAGTGAGTATGGACATCGATTACAATTTAATGATGAGGATACCGCTGTGTGCATTGAGAGTGGTGCAACCTATGCAATCAGTGGAAAAAAAGTAATAAAAACGAATGGGTAAAATTAGATTTGCAGTTATTGGCTGTGGACACATAGGAAAAAGACACGCTGAAATGATTCTTCGAAATGACGAGGCTCAGCTAGTCGCTTTATGTGACATCAAAGAAAAGGGCGCACTTTCCATAGAGGCATACGATGAGGTACCTTTTTACTCTTCAATGCAGGACTTACTTCAGGATGAAGAAGTAGATGTCATAAATATTTGTACTCCAAATGGTCTTCATTCAGATCAGGCGAGCGCAGCTTTGGATGCTGGAAAGCACGTAGTCTGTGAAAAACCTATGGGTTTGTCTAAGGCCAAATGTGAGTCGGTGATATATAAAGCATTAAAAGCAAACAAACACTTTTTTTGTGTCATGCAAAATAGGTATTCACCACCATCAGAGTGGATCAAGGGAGTTATTGATCATGGGTTGTTGGGTGATATTTTTAATGTACAATTGAATTGTTATTGGAATAGGGATGATCGCTATTACAAAAAAGGGGGTTGGAAAGGAACAGCAGACCTAGATGGTGGAACTTTGTTTACTCAGTTTTCTCATTTCATTGACATCATGTACTGGTTATTTGGTGACATCACCAATATTCAAGGAAAATTCAAAGATTTTACACATACGAACTCTACTGATTTTGAAGATTCAGGTTTGGTTAGTTTTGATTTCGTTAACGGAGGTATGGGGTGCCTGAACTATTCAACTGCTATCTGGGGAATGAATCTAGAGAGCTCAATGACTATAATTGGGAGTAAAGGCAGTGTTAAGATTGGTGGTCAATATATGAATGAAGTTGAAGTTTGTAATATAGAAGGATATGAAATGCCAGAGTTGGCACCATCAAACCCCGCCAATGATTATGGTCCTTACAAAGGGTCTGCAGCAAATCACCATTACATCATTGAGAATGTCGTGGATACATTAAAAGAAAGAACAACGGCAACTACGAATGCATTAGAAGGTTTGAAAGTTGTTGAAATTATAGAAAGAATATATCAAGTTAGAGATGAGTATGGACATGTATGATAAATTAGTTACGAAAGAAGTTAAATTAGCCGTAATAGGATTAGGTTATGTGGGATTACCGATAGCCTTGGAATTTGCTAAAAGAATTAAAGTAGTCGGTTTTGATATCAATCAGGAAAGGATTGATTTAATGCGGAAAAACATTGATCCTTCGAAAGAATTGGATGAATCTGAATTTGAAGGAACGGATATCTATTTTACAGCTGATCCAAATGATTTGAAAGATGTGTCTTTTTATATCATAGCGGTACCTACCCCAATTGACGATTCAAATTTACCAAACTTGAAGCCACTTATTGGGGCATCTACTACGGTGGGTAAAGTATTGTCGAAAGGAGATTATGTAGTTTATGAATCAACCGTTTATCCAGGATGTACTGAGGAGGATTGTGTTCCAGTATTAGAATCACTTTCAGGACTCAAATTTAATGAGGACTTTAAAGTGGGTTATTCACCGGAGCGAATTAACCCTGGAGATAAGGAACATACGCTTTCTTCCATTATTAAAGTATCATCTGGGTCTTGCGAAGACTCTGCTGAGAATATTGCGAAGACGTATGAATTAGTGGTTGAGGCGGGAGTGCACAGGGCAGCATCGATAAAAGTTGCTGAGGCTGCAAAAATTATTGAAAATACGCAACGAGACGTAAACATTGCATTGGTTAACGAGCTATCCATTATTTTTAATCGTTTAGGAATAAATACTTACGATGTGCTTAAAGCGGCAGGAACAAAATGGAATTTTTTGAAGTTTTTTCCAGGTTTAGTTGGGGGACATTGTATCGGTGTTGACCCATATTACCTCACACACAAAGCTAAACAAACAGGTTACCATGCTAAAATCATTAATTCTGGTCGTTATGTGAACGATTCAATGGGCTTCTATGTTGGGAAACAAACGGTTAAAATGATCATTGCTCAGGGTAAGGTGGTTATGGATGCTAAAGTCTTAATATTAGGCGCGACTTTTAAAGAAGACGTAGCCGACATTAGAAACTCTAAAGTGATTGATGTTATTAGAGAAATTGAATCCTTTTCTATCGCTGTTGACGTAGTTGACCCGCATGCTGACCCTGATGAGGTTAACCACGAGTATGGTTATAGAACTAAGCGCGAACCAGAAGGAAATTACGATGCAGTTATTCTGGCTGTTAATCACCAAGAATATAAAGGTCTTCCAGAAGAATATTTTGAAGGATTAATGCCTAATGGAGGTGTTTTTGTTGATATTAAAGGAGTTTATAAAAACTTTGCTAAAAATACTAAAATAGACTACTGGAGCCTTTGATGAACTTTCAAAAAAACATACTCGTTACTGGTGGAGCAGGATTTATTGGTTCACATGTGGTGAGGAGGCTGGTCAATAATTACCCAACGTACAAAATTGTCAATCTGGATGCATTGACATATGCTGGTAACCTTAGCAATCTTAAGGATATTGAATCTGCACCAAATTATTTATTTGAAAAGGGAAACATCTGTGATGCAGCATTGGTTGCGGAAATTTTCTCGAAGCACGATATAGATGCTGTAATTCATTTGGCTGCAGAATCACATGTTGACCGCTCGATAAGTAATCCGACCGAATTCATCATGACTAATATTATTGGAACAGTCAATTTGTTAAATGCAGCAAAAGCTTGTTGGGGAGAAAATATTGAGGGCAAGTGTTTTTATCATATTTCCACCGATGAGGTGTATGGTACATTGGGTAAAGAAGGTTTGTTTACAGAAAAAACGCCGTACGACCCTAGAAGTCCGTACTCTTCATCAAAAGCAAGTTCAGATCACATTGTAAGGTCTTATTTTCACACCTACAAACTGCCAGTTAAACTTTCAAATTGTTCGAACAATTATGGAGCTAATCAATTTCCAGAGAAATTAATTCCGTTAATTATAAACAACATCAAAAACGAAAAACCACTGCCGGTTTATGGTGAAGGATTGAATATTCGAGATTGGTTATGGGTGGAGGATCATGCATCAGCAATTGATACGGTATTTCATAATGGTAAAGTAGGAGAGACGTACAATATTGGGGGATTGAATGAATGGAAGAATATAGATTTGGTTCATATGATTTGTGATCAAATGGACGAAAAGCTAGGCCAAATTAAAGGCTCGTCAAGGTCACTCATTACGTTTGTTAAAGACCGCGCAGGTCATGACTTGAGATATGCAATCGATGCAAGTAAAATTGAAAATGAACTGGGCTGGAAACCTTCCATTACTTTTGAACAAGGCTTGTCTTTAACTATCGATTGGTACATGAAAAATGAAAGTTGGTTAAATGATTTGACATCCGGTGAGTACAAAAAATATTATGCTAATCAATACACAAATAGGTAATGTCTATTTTTGGTAAAATTTTTGGAAAAAAGGAGATTGAATTAGAACCGTGTGACTTATCTATTTTAGGCACGGATGTTCATTCTCACTTAATCCCAGGGATTGATGATGGAGCCAAGGACATGGATGATTCGTTAATCTTAATTCGTGCGCTGGTCGATCTCGGGTATAAAAAGATTGTTACTACGCCGCATGTGATGAGTGATTATTATCGCAATACACCAAAAATAATTCTTGGAGGATTAACGGAACTGCAACAAAAGATAACGGAAGAAAACCTTGCAGTAGAAATTTCTGCTGCAGCAGAATACAATCTAGATGCTGATTTTGAGCCTAAGATAAGTAACAACGAACTATTGACTTTTGGTGAAAAGTATGTTCTTTTTGAGCTTCCATTTATGCAAGAGCCCCCAAATTTGGGCAGTGCTATTTTTGAATTGCAAACCAATGGATATATTCCAGTTCTTGCACATGCTGAACGCTACCCATTTTGGTTTCGTGATTTTCAGAAAATTGTCGATTTACGTGAAAGAGGGGTGAAAATACAGCTGAATATTAATTCTTTAACTGGTTATTATGGTCCTGAAGTACGAGCGATGGGCGAGCGTATTATCGACGAATCCTGCTTAGACTTATTAGGGTCTGATTGCCATCATTATGGGCACATTGAGTTGCTTAACCAAGCTCGAAAAAAACCTTATTTGCATAAGGCTATTGAGATTCCTGGTTTAATCAATAAAGAATTATAGTACGTCATTTCTGATTAAAGGAGTGCTCCTTAAATTGCAGCACTATTTACAGCAAATTTGCGATCAATCTTTTTGAACATACCTTGAAGTGCTCTTCCTGGACCAACTTCAACGGCTTCAGCACATCCATCAGTAATCATATTTTGCATTATTTGAGTCCATCTAACAGGTGCTGTAAGTTGGGCCTTCAAATTGTCTTTAATACGATCAGGGTCATTCACTGGTTGAGCAGTAACATTCTGGTAAATGGGGCAAATCGGGGATTTGATTGCGGTATTGTTAATCGCAGAAGATAATTCCTCTCCAGCTGGTGCCATGAGTGGCGAGTGAAATGCGCCTCCAACTGGTAACATCAAAGCACGCTTGGCGCCTGCTTCGGTCATTTTTTCACAGGCTTCTTTAACGGCTTCATTACTACCTGATATTACCAATTGTCCAGGGCAGTTATAATTAGCAGCAACTACTGTTCCAGTGATTGACTCACAGATTCCTTCAACTATTTGATCTTCTAAACCTAATATAGCCGCCATGGTGGAGGGGTTTTCTTCACAAGCCTTTTGCATCGCCATTGCTCTAGCTGCTACAAGTTTAAGCCCTGCTTCAAATTCTAGTGCTTCAGCTGCAACCAAAGCCGATAGTTCACCGAGAGAATGACCTGCAACCATACTTGGTTTAAAATCAGGTAAAGATTTAGCTAAAATTACAGAATGCAAAAATACAGCTGGCTGCGTAACTTTTGTTTGTTTTAAGTCATCATCACTACCTGTAAACATGATGTCGGTTATTTTAAATCCCAACAAATCATTGGCTTGCTCAAATAAGGATTTAGCAGCGGGAATCGAATCGTATAAGTCTTTTCCCATTCCAACGAATTGGGAACCTTGACCAGGAAATACGTATGCTTTCATTGAATTGTTTTGAGTCAGTAAATTAATCTTGGAGACGGGATAGTAATCTAAGAAATTCTATATACAACCAAACGATTGTAGCCAATAATGCCATCGAACCAATCCATTCCATTTTCTTTGGAACTTTTGCCTGAATATTTTTATCTATCATGTCAAAATCTAATAAAAAACTAAGTGCTGCAATTACAATAATTGCAATGTTGATTCCAATGCCAAGAGGTGAACTATCATGCATAAATGGCAGAACAACTCCGAAAAATCCAAGAATCCAGGTTACTAGGTATAAAATGGCAATTGCACCAATTGCCATGGCCATAATTGCTTTAAACTTTTCTGTTACTTTAATAATTTTGGTTGTGTAGAGAAAAAGCATAACGCCCAGTGTGGCGAATGTTAAAATGATTGCATTGACTACAATTCCTTCAAACATCGACCCAAAAAGAGCGGTGACAACACCCACAAATAAACCTTCAATTACTGCATAGACTGGGGCAGTAATATGGGCGTTGTTAGGATTCTTTATGGTGTAGTAAAACAGGATGGCACCAGCAATTAGACTTATAAAAAGGACCGGGTACAATGCAGCACCCATACTTAACATGAATTGCCAGCTACAAGCACCGGTTACAACTGTAATGAACAACAGCCAAATTGTTTTGGTAATGGTTCCATTAACACTCATTGTTCCACTGTCTATCGTCTCTAACCTTTTTAAGACGGCTTCTTTAAACATTGGATTTGAACTCTTTTTATCTAATACTCCCATAATTTAATTTTTACCCGAAATATTCAACATATTGATTTTCGGTTTCTGTTATTTTGACACAGTGTAATTCACACCCTAGCGAATCCATGGCTGAATTAATTTGATTCCATATTTCAACAGCGAGATTCTCTGTAGAGGTTATGATGCCTTTCATAAAATCGCAATCTAAGTTTAAATTTTTATGGTCCATTTTCGAAATCACTTTTTCATTTAAAATTTTGCCGATTTCTTTAAGGTCTGCAACATAACCAGTGCCAGGGTCAATTGTTCCTTTCACAGTGACAAACAATTCATAGTTATGACCATGCCAATTGGGATTGGCACATTTTCCAAATGTGCTAAAATTTTTCTCGTCGCTCCAGTTGTTGTTCCAAAGTTTATGAGCTGCACTAAATCGTTCTCTTCTAGTTATAAAAATCATTGAAATAATTTGTTAACAAAGTTAAGTCAAATCCCACGCCAAACTGTGGAATCTGCCAAAATGACTTTTGCTGACCATTTATTTTATGACAAAATAAACCTTAGAAAACTGCCAATTTGGAAAAAATGCACTGCCATGCAAAAAAAGAAATGGATTACAAGTGGCTTTTAAGATTGAGCAAATATGATTTTATTTCTTTTAAACGATCTACAATTTCCATATTGTGATCCAACTCGTCTGGGTTACCTTTTAGTCTTTTTCTTGCACCTTCAAGTGTATAGCCTCTTTCTTTAACCAAATGATAGATTAGCTTTAGATTTTCTAGATCCTTAGGAGTAAAAAGTCTATTCCCTTTTTTATTCTTTTTTGGTTTGAGAACTTCAAATTCTTTTTCCCAAAACCTAATTAACGAATGATTAACGCGTAGCATAGAGGCGACGTCTCCCATGGTGTAATACAATTTCGTTATTTCCTTTTCTTTATACGGCATATTCCTCTATATTATAAATGTAGTGAATCAACCTTAATGGAAAAATAAAAAGGCAAAGGATTATCTACAATGCAACGTTTATTTCTTGTTACCAGGATTTTTGGAACCCGATATATCCCATAGGTCCAAATTGATTTTCTACTCTTGGGGATAATCGGTATTGATAAATTAATTCTTGATAGCCAATTGTGCCGATAGCTGTGCTGAAAACGATGTTTTTTTTCCAATGATGCTGAAATCCAAGCATTCCAGAAAATATACCTAAAAGAGAATTTGATTCTATTTCTTTACCAAAAATCCATTCTGCTACAAGAGAAAATTTTTGCGAAACTCGAGACTTTAGTCCAAATGTTGAGAACAGGATCTGAATTTTTTCGTCACCCCTTTTAAGTAAACCGATACCAGGGCCAAAAGAAATGTTTTTTTCTTGATTTCCATTAGTTAATAATGCTTGAAATGCCATAAGTTCAGTGTCGACATCAATATAGCTGGCCCATGATGCAAACCCTTTTATTGCTGCATGCAAGGAGGGACCGAAGCTGTACTTTCCCTTAATAGTTGCAGTTAGTGGAGCACCTAAAATGGTGCTAAAGCCGAGGTCAATATTTTTAGTCAAAGCAATTTGTAAGTCATTGTAGAAAAGAAAGCTTGATTTGATAGAAATCTTTTTATTTTCCAGTGTAAAAGCACTAGTACTTATGAAATAGTTAGTATTTGAAATACTAGGATAGATATACTTATTTTTAATAATGAGGTCATTTTCATTTAATTCTTTATAGAAAGTAATTAATTCTTTTTTAAATGATTTTTGTTCGATTCCATTTATTTTTAATTCTATTATAGAGTCATTGTTAAGAAGAATTTCCCCAATAAAATGAGTATTGTTTTTTGTTATGACAACAGCCATTTTTGATGCCGGGAAAGAACTGTTTTGAGCAGATGCGTATCCTGTAAGAATCGATAATGTAATTAATACAATGATTTTCCGCATTTTCAAATATCGTTATTTATACAGAACTATGACACAGAATCACACCTATCACTTACCTTTGCCGGCATGGCAATAAAAAATGATTTAATTCTTAGGGCAGCAAGAGGAGAGCAAGTCGAAAGAACACCTGTTTGGCTCATGCGTCAGGCTGGTAGGATATTACCGGAGTATAGGGCAATTAGACAGAAATTATCTGGATTCAAAGAGCTAGTAGAGACACCGGAATTAGCGGCAGAAGTAACTATACAGCCTGTTACAATTCTAAAGGTTGATGCAGCAATTATTTTTTCAGATATTTTGGTTATCCCCGAGGCTATGGGGTTAGAATATCAAATGATTGAGAAGAAAGGACCTTGGTTTGAAAAGACAATAGAATCTCAAGCAGATGTGGATAAGCTGCGGATTCCTGATCCTAAAGATGAACTGGGATATGTATTGGAAGCCATATCAATTGTGAAAAAGGAATTGAATAATAGTATTCCTCTGATTGGATTTGCAGGTGCACCTTGGACCATATTTTCTTATATGATTGAAGGACAAGGTTCAAAAACATTTAGTAAGGCGAAGAAGATGCTCTATAGTAATCCGAGATTAAGTCATGAGCTATTAGATAAAATTACAGAATCTACCATTGCCTATTTAAAAGCGCAGATAAAAGCCGGCGCAGACTTGGTTCAGGTTTTTGATTCTTGGGCTGGAATCCTTACTCAGCAGCAATATACAGAGTTTGGAATGAAATATGTATCGAACATCTGTGATGCAATTACTGAAGTGCCTATTACTGTCTTTTCCAGAGGGGCTTACGGGTCAAGAAAAGAAATGAGCAAATTGAATTGTGAAACAATTGGATTAGATTGGAATATGAATGTACAAGAATCACGAATGTTGATTGGTTCAAATAAAACACTGCAAGGTAATTTGGACCCCTGTGCACTCTATGGAGATTTTAAAGCAATCGAATTGGAAACGAAGAAAATGCTCAGTAGCTTTGGGCCTGATAGACACATTGCCAATCTTGGTCATGGGGTTTATCCAGACACGCATCCTGATAAAGTAAAGTGCTTTATTGAGACTGTTAAAGAATTTAAACACAACTGAAATGAAACGATTACTACTAGGTATTTTAACTATTGTTACTTGTATCTATGCCATTGGACAGGATGACAAGAATTTAGTGATAAATCCAAGTTTTGAAAGCATTAAAGGAAAATTAAAAAAGCAAAAACAGATAGCGATTGCCACTAACTGGGAATCACCAACAGAACTAGCTGCAGATCTATTTTCGAGTAATGTTAAGGATTTAGTAGGCACCCCAAAGAATATTTATGGCAATGAAAAGCCGTTAGATGGTGAAAATTACGCTGGCATTGTGGGGGTTAGCTATAATGATAAGGAGCCTCGCACGTATTTACAAACGGAGCTATTGGGGTCACTCAAGAAGGGAACACAGTATTGCTTGAAATTCAACGTTTCATTAGCCGATAAATCGAAGTATTCGTGTAATAACATTGGTGCATATGTTACTCAAAAAAGGTTTGAAGTAGAAGGAAAATCAAACATCATATTTGATTCGGAAAAAGAAAAAAATAAAGTAGTAAAGCATCCAGAAAATAACACATTTGATGGGCGATTTAATTGGGAAAAAGTTTGTAACGTTTTTACTGCAGATGGTAAAGAGAAATTCTTAATAATTGGAAACTTTTACAATTTTAAGGAGACGAAGTTTAAAAAATTAAAAAAACCATCCGATTTGATGGGACAGCAAATTCCTGTAGCCTATTACTATATTGATCAGGTAGAATTATTTGTTCTTGACAGCATTCAAGAATGTGATTGCATAGAAAAGCTAGAAGAACAAGATCGTGTATTGTTTCACAAGCAAGTAACCGCAGAGGGAGGCATGTCTGTTGCACAACAAGTTAAGTACTCATCCATTTATTTTGACTTTACCAGAACCAACATTGACGAATCAATGAGTAACGACCTTGACCATTTGCTAGAGCTACTGAAAAGCGAAGAAGGTAAGGATCTGAAATTAACAATTCAAGGACATCATGGTGTTGAGGAAAACAGAGAGATTGAAAAGAATGATTATTTGAGAGGATTAGGTTTGAAACGTGCCAATGTAATCCAGAAATATTTGATTAGTAAAGGTGTCAATGCCGATCGGCTTGAAGTCGTGGGTAAAGGTATGGACATGTTGTCGAATGAGGGAACTGAAGAATATCAAAAAGCTCAAAACAGAAGAGTAGATTTTATTTTGAGATAAATTAAATGAAATTTTATTTAAAGACCTGCACTAGCTCATAGTCAGGTCTTTTTTTTTACCTTGTAAGTAATAGGACTAACGCTACAACATGCAGAATACGGATTCGGACAATGTAAAACAGTTGCCAGAAACTCCAATTTATACTAAAAAAACACAAAATGCGTGGGCGTTTTATGATTTGGCAAATTCTGTATATCCGTTGGTTATTACGACTGCCATCTTTCCAATTTTTTACGATAGCCATGTAGTTGAATTTACCAAAGTTGTTAAAGGTGAAGTTGTCAGTTATGTAAATTTTTTCGGATTTGAAATGGTTAACACAGCTGTAGTGGCCATTGTAAGTGCATGTTATTTTTTGTTGATTTGCCTATTCATTCCTCTGCTTTCTGGAATTGCTGATTACTCTGGAAGTAAGAAAAATTACTTGCGATTCTTTTGCTATTTCGGCTCTGTTTCCTGCGTGGCACTGTATTTTTTTAATATTGAATATCTGGAAATTAGTATGATCATATTTGCGCTGGCGGGCATAGGTTTTTGGAGCAGTCTTGTCTTTTACAACGCATATCTCCCTGAAGTTGCACCCGAGAAAGAGCACGATCGTTTGAGTGCGAAGGGATTTTCGATGGGTTATGTAGGAAGTGTTGTTTTATTAATTCTTTGTCTTGTAATTGTAATGACAAGAGAAACGGGGCCAGAAAAAATTGAAGCAATGAAATTGTGCTTCGTCCTAACAGGTATATGGTGGTTTGCATTCAGTCATGTCACGTACCGTCATTTACCGGGTAGAGTTGAAAAAAAGAAAAAGCAAAAGGGCATCATTTGGAAAGGCTTTCAAGAATTGAAATCCGTTTTAAATCAGATTAAAAAGACGAAACGTTTAAAACGTTATTTATCTGCATTTTTTGTCTATAGTATGGCTGTTCAGACAATCATGTTAATGGCTGTCTATTTTGGTCAGAAAGAGATTGATTGGCCAAAAAGTGCTGATGGCTCAGATGGGTCTAAAACAGGCTTGATAATAGCGGTATTGCTCATACAATTAATTGCTGTTCCAGGTGCGATTGGATTGTCACGAATTTCAGACCGAATAGGAAATATTAAAGCCCTAACACTCATATTAGTCATGTGGATTTTGATATGTCTTAGTGCATTCATTGTATCGACACCATTACATTTTTATATCATTGCAGGTCTTGTTGGATTGGTAATGGGGGGAATACAGTCGCTGTCCAGATCTACCTATTCAAAGTTTTTACCAAAAACAAAGGACACGTCATCGTTTTTTTCTTTTTATGATGTAGCTGAGAAGTTAGGCATCGTAATTGGAATGGCAAGTTACGGACTAATTGAGCAATGGACCGGAAGTATGAAAAACTCTATCGTAGCCTTAGTAGTTTTCTTTATAATTGGGTTGATTTTATTGCTTCGAGTTCCTAGCCAAGAAGAGACATTTAATTAATTTTAGATTTCAGCATTTCATCTTACCTTCGCGTCTAGTAAAATTGTCCGATGTCAGAAAATAATAAGTTTGATTTTGCAATTATTGGTGGAGGAATAGTTGGTGCTGCGACATTTTATAAAATGCAATCAGCGTTCCCCGAGAAGAACATCATCTTAATAGAAAAGGAAGATATTCTTGCAGATCATCAAACAGGTCACAATTCAGGGGTTATCCACTCAGGTTTGTATTATACACCAGGATCATTAAAGGCAGAAAATTGTGTTAAAGGCCGTCATGAATTGGTAGCTTTTGCCGCCGCTCATAATATCGACCATGATGTATGTGGAAAAGTAGTTGCCGCAGTAGAGGAGTCTGAGCTTCCTTTTATGGATAAAATATTTCAGAATGGTTTAGCAAACAACACGGAAGGAATTGAAAAAATCGGACCTGATCAAATCAGAGAAATAGAACCTCACGTAAAGTCAATTGGTGGAATCTGGGTTCCTTGTACTGGAATAATTGATTTTCGAAGTACAACTTCAAAATTGGCAGAAATTGCACAAGCAAAAAATGAAAAGAGCACTATCGTCTTGGGTGAAGAAGCATTATCTTTTGAGACCGTTGGCAATCAAACAACAATTACAACTACAAAATCAAAATACATCGCGAATAGATTGATTTTTTGCGGAGGACTGCAAGCTGATCGATTAGCCAAAAAAGACCAAGTTCCACTGAAAGAAAAAGTGATTGGTTTTCGAGGAGATTATTATGAGTTAACAGAACAGGCACGTCATAAGGTTCGCAATTTAATATATCCAGTTCCCAATCCTGAATTTCCCTTTTTAGGAGTTCATTTTACCCGAATGACGAACGGCGAAATAGAATGTGGACCAAATGCGGTATTCACTTTTAAAAGAGAAGGATATGGTAAAACTGATTTCAATCTGAAGGATACTGCTAACGCTTTGGGCTATGGTGGTACATGGAAGTTTTTCTTTAACAATATTGGTTTTGGAATTAAAGAGTATCGAAGAGCATTTTCAAAGCGATTATTTCTAAAGACACTACAGCGACTTATTCCAGAATTAGAAATGGATGATCTTAAGCCCGGTCGGTCTGGAGTTCGAGCCATGCTGATGAATACAAAAGGGGATACAAAAGATGATTTTAGAATAGAATTCACAGATCACAGTATTCACGTTCTAAATGCGCCTTCGCCTGCGGCAACGGCGTGTTTAGCAATTGGGGGCCAGATTACAGACATGGCTAAAAAGCATTTTGAGCTTTAATTAGCGTCCATGCAAATCATTACATGGACTGGGTGGGTCTTGAAGAAATTTCAATGACTTTTTCGTACTCGTCTGGAGATAAATCGTTGAAGAAATAATTGACGGGATTAACAGGTTTATAAGTGCTTTTACCGTTCGACGTCTTTTCTCTTTTCCTAACCTCATAATGAACATGCGGACCAGTAGAAACACCCGTATTTCCGACTAACGCAATCACCTCGCCTTTTCTTACTTTCTGGCCAACTTTAACCATGTGTTTGCTGCAATGTGCATACAAAGACTTATAACCAAAACCATGATCAATAATAACGACCTTTCCATAACCACTCATGCGCCCAGCCTTTTCAATTACTCCATTCCCAGTTGCATAGATATCGGTTCCGCGGTCTGCAGTAAAATCGATTCCGGAATGCATCTTTTTGATTTTATAAATTGGATGCATTCGAAATCCAAAACCAGATGCTAATCTGGTCAAATCTTTGTTTGCAATGGGTTGAATCGAAGGTATAGCAGCAAGCATTTCTTTCTTTGTTTTCACTAATTGCTTCAGCTCATCGTAGGACTCGCTTTGCGTGACCATTTTCTTTTGCACTTCTTCCAAAGATTTTCTGATTTCAATAATCAATTCGGAATGACTAAACCCTTTGTATTGATCGTATTTTTTTTGATTGCCACCAGTTCCAAATTCTCTTTTGTAGGCGGGTATTGGTTCAGCTTCGTATATACTCCTGTAAATGTTGTCGTCTGTATCTTGGAGATGCTGCAATACCTTACTGGTAAATTCTACGTCCATTTTCAGATCATGTAGATCTTTTTCTAATTGTGTATTGGCTCTGGCTAATTCACTATCATTACTTTTCTGAATAGCTTTGAATGAGATTAAAGTAACGATAAAGGAGACAACTATTCCAACAATAGCGTAGTACGAAACCTTTAGGATTTTGTCTTTGATAGAGAGCTCAACTTGTTCATAAGAGAGCGTGTTCGGATTATATTTATATTTCGTATTTGCCATGGTAAAACTTTCGTTTTTAAGGCGGTGCTAATTTACCATAAAAATCTAACTTAGCAATCCGTTTGGTCTAGCCTTAAAGGCGCTTGGACTAATTTTAAGCATTGTTAACAAATGAATTCAAAAGAAATACGAGCCGCTTTTATCGATTTTTTTAAGGGAAAAGAACACGAAATGGTTTCTTCTGCACCCATGGTGATCAAAAATGATCCTACGTTAATGTTCACCAATGCTGGAATGAATCAATTTAAGGAAGTTTTTTTAGGAAATACGCAGCCAAAATCCAGTAGAATTTGTAATTCTCAAAAATGCCTTAGAGTATCAGGTAAGCACAATGATTTAGAAGAAGTGGGTGTAGATACTTATCACCACACGATGTTTGAAATGCTCGGTAATTGGTCTTTTGGTGATTATTTTAAAAAAGAAGCTATTGAATGGGCTTGGGAATTATTAACGGAAATATACAAGATCGATAAGTCCAAAATTTATGTTACGATTTTTGAAGGTGATGAGGAGGATGGAACCGATATGGATCAGGAAGCATATGATATTTGGAAAGAACTGATAGCCGAAGATCGTATCATAAAGGCTTCAAAAAAAGATAATTTCTGGGAAATGGGTGAAATGGGCCCGTGTGGACCCTGTTCCGAAATTCATTGCGACCTAAGAACCAAAGAAGAAAGAGCCAAAGTTGATGGAAAAGAATTAGTGAATCAGGATCATCCACAGGTTATAGAAATTTGGAATTTGGTTTTTATGGAATACAATAGAAAAGCCAATGGTTCGTTAGTTGGTCTTCCTGAAAAACATGTCGATACAGGAATGGGCTTCGAAAGACTTTGCATGGTGTTGCAAGGAAAGACTTCTAATTACGATACCGACCTTTTTAAACCAATCATTCGACATTTAGAAGCAATTGCTACTTGTTCGTATGGTGCCGATTTTAAAACGGACGTTGCACTGCGAGTAATTTCAGATCACGTTAGGGCGATCTCTTTTAGTATCGCTGATGGTCAGCTTCCTTCCAATACGGGTGCAGGATACGTAATCCGGCGTATACTCAGAAGAGCGGTGAGATACGGTTATCAAACATTAAATTTAAAACAACCCTTTTTATACCAATGTGTAGAAATCGTTGTTAACGAATTAGGTCAGGCATTTCCAGAAATAGCTGCACAGCAGGAGCTAATAGAAAAGGTGATAAAAGAGGAGGAGTCTTCATTTTATCGCACTCTTGAGAAGGGAATACAGCGTTTTAACGAATATGTGAAAAAAGGAAAACAGCTGATAGATGGTGATTTTGCTTTTGAATTATTTGATACGTACGGTTTCCCCATTGATTTGACAGAATTAATGGCACACGACAATAAACTTAAGGTAGATCAAAAAGCATTCGCTGAATGTCTTGAAAAACAAAAAGAAAGGTCGAGGAAAGCAGCGGTGGTAGCAACGGAAGATTGGGTAGTGCTGCTGGAAGATGAAAAAGAAGAATTTGTTGGTTATGACTATACGGAAGTGAACGTGCGTATCACGCGTTACAGAAAAGTTGTTTCTAAAGAGAAAGAAAGATATCAAATCGTTTTTAATTATACACCGTTTTATGCAGAAGGTGGGGGCCAAGTGGGCGATACTGGATACATCGAGGCTAATGGACATAAAACAGCAATTGTTGACACAAAAAAGGAAAACAACTTGATTGTGCATTTTGCCAATGAATTGCCACCAGAATTAACACAGAGCTTTTCAGCAGTAGTCAATAAAAGTAACCGGGCATTGATCCAAGCAAATCACACGGCAACGCATTTGGTTCATGCTGCGTTGAGAGCGGTATTAGGTTCTCATGTAGAGCAAAAGGGTTCTTTAGTAAATGCTCGGTATTTGCGGTTCGATTTCTCGCACTTCTCGAAATTGAGCGAGGACGAGATTCTGAAAATTGAATACCTCGTTAATGAGCAGATAAGGGAAAACATTTTGTTAGAAGAGCACAGGGAGATTCCAATTAAAATGGCTAAAGATATGGGGGCTTTGGCTCTTTTTGGTGAAAAATATGGAGACCTAGTTCGGGCAATTAAATTTGGAGATTCGGTAGAACTTTGTGGTGGCACTCATGTGAAGTCTACAGGCCGTATCGGTAATTTTAAATTGCTCTCAGAAAGTTCTGTAGCTGCTGGGATTAGACGAATTGAATGCATTACCTCTGTCACTGCTGATGCTTGGGTTAAAGATCAGTTGACTTTGTTAAATGAGGTTAGAGCTGCGTTAAAAAGTCCTAAGGATTTACTTAAGGCGATTGATGAATTAGCTCAGCAGAAAGCAGAACTTGAAAAAGAAATTAGTGCTTTTAAAAAAGCACGGGCGGGGGATATGAAAGGCGATTTAATCAATGAAACAGTCGAATTAAATGGGATTAATTTCATTGGGAAAAAGGTCGATTTGGATCCCAAGTCCATCAAAGACTTGGCATTCCAATTAAAATCTGAAATAAATAATTTGTTTATTATTCTAGGAGCAGAATTTGGAGGTAAATCAACCATTACCATAGCCCTATCTGATAATTTGGTTACTGATAAGGATTTACACGCCGGGAACATTATTCGAGTGCTTTCAAAAGAAATTAATGGTGGTGGAGGTGGACAGGCGAATTATGCAACTGCTGGGGGAAGCAAACCAGAAGGAATTGAGTCTGCAATCGAAAAGGCAAAGGAATATTTAAACTAGTGTTTTTCTTAAGGATGATCGGTCACTGTTCATGCGGTGCGTGCTTATGAAAAAAGCAATTCGATGTGGTTGGTAATTATGGCAAGTCTTTCAGCTTTTCTCTAAGATCTAGGATGTTTTTCTTTTTCCGTTTTACGCGCATTCCGATGGATGTTTCGGTTAAGAATCGATGTCGATTCTCCAGATAATCCAGCTGTTTTTCAATCCACATTTTATCACTCATTGCAATATTGTATTCCACTAATTCTCGTTTAAAAGAGTCTGCAATTAAATGATAATCGGATCGTCCAAAATAGTCATGGTCCGCGTCACTCATTATTTTCTCTAACATGGTTTGTGGCACTCTGTCTGGTATAGTCGACTCTATTATGCTGCATATAAGAGCTATGTCGGAATTTTTGAATCCAAATGAAGGTAAAATTTCTTTAACTAAATCGATGGCGATGGATTCGTTATCCAAATAGGATTTGATATAACCTGTATCATGAAATAGTGCAGCCGTCAATAGCAATTTGCTCTCGTGTTCGGTTATTCCTTCATTGAGAGCAATCAACTTCGCAGAGTTGTAAACATCCCAAGTATGGTGCAGACCATGGTAATGTAAATTGCTTGGGAGCTCCCTTTTAAGCAATCTTAAAATATATGTCTTTGCGGCACTATATTTCACACAATTTAGTTAAGACCAAAACCAAACAAACTTTTCAATTGAGTATAAACACTGAGTTGGCAAAATAATTAATCTAAATTTCTCATTTACAAATCAAGCAATCAAATCGCAAAAAGAGGAGTTAATTCCAATCAATTTACTTACTTTATAGAATAGCCGAAAATAACATTGGTGCTATTGCTAATTAGCTTTATAAAAAAAATTAATTTTGGTCAGTTTGCTAAATGACTAATTTAAATGAATAAGCCTTCAATTCCTAAGGGGACCAGAGATTTTTTACCTGCTCAAATGGCGCGTAGAAATCACATTTTTGATACAATTAAAGCAGGTTTTAAGAAATATGGGTTTTTACCTATTGAAACCCCTGCAATGGAGAAATTGTCTACACTTACTGGAAAGTATGGCGAAGAAGGTGACCAACTAATTTTCAAAATACTAAATCGCGGTGATAAGCTAGGTACCAGCATCCGTAATGTCCCTGAAAATTGGTCTTCCCAAGGTCAAATTGAACATTTATTATGTGAACAGGCATTGAGATATGATTTAACTGTTCCATTTGCTCGATTTGTTGTTCAGCACCAAAATGACATAGCTTTCCCTTTTAAGCGATATCAAATTCAAACGGTATGGCGGGCGGATCGACCACAAAAAGGTAGGTATCGCGAGTTTTACCAGTGTGATGCGGATATTATTGGAACGGATTCACTTTTGTGCGAAATAGAGCTAATTCAACTGATGGATGAGGTATTGGATAATTTAGGAATCAATGATTTCACCATTAAGATGAACAACAGAAAGGTATTGTCTGGTATCGTTGAAATTACAGGGGAATCTGAGAAGATTGTTGAAATAATGGTCGCTATAGATAAGCTAGATAAGATTGGTGAATCAGGAGTGATTAAAGAATTAGAGGACAAAGGAGTTGCACGTTCAGCAGTTGAGAAGATTAAACCACTTTTTGGCATTGCCGGTTCTAATGAAGAGTTATTAGCTAAAATGAGGGTTATGTTGGTGGATTCACCAATTGGTTTAAAAGGATTGGAAGAGCTAACTTTTGTCATAGATCAAATTAATAAGCTGGGTCTTGTGAAGGCCAAATTATCTATTGACCTGACTTTAGCACGCGGCCTTAATTATTACACTGGAGCAATATTTGAGGTGAAAGCAAATGGTGTTGACATCGGTTCGATTTGTGGCGGTGGACGTTACGATGATTTGACAGGAATTTTTGGATTAAAAGACCTATCAGGTGTGGGTGTTTCATTCGGTGCAGACCGGATTTACGATGTACTGAACGAATTGAATCTCTTCGAGGCCGCAGTTGAAGAAACAACGCAGGTATTATTTATCAATTTTGGAAATCCGGAATCCATATATTGTCTTGGTTTATTGAAAGAACTAAGAACTGCTGGTATTAATGCAGAGCTATATCCGACAGCTGCTAAATTAAAAAAGCAAATGAATTATGCACATGTTAAGGGTGTCAGCTTTGCGGTTATGGTTGGGACCAATGAAATTGAATCGGGAATCATTCGTGTAAAAGACATGACAACGGGGGATCAAATAGATACAAGTATTCAGGGACTCATTAATATGCTTAATAAATGAAAACACATCATTTAAACACAGAGTTTTTATCCATTGATAAGCTAAAAGAAGTTGTGTTTGGCGGATATCGTATTGAACTTTCTGATCAGGCGAAAGAGAACATCCAGTATTGTCGAATTTTCTTAGATGAAAAAATCGCCAATTCTACTGTTCCGATTTACGGAATTAATACAGGATTTGGTTCTTTATGTAATGAGTCGATTTCAAATCATGACCTTGAAAAATTACAAGAGAATTTAGTCATGTCTCATGCTTGTGGTATGGGGGAAGAAGTTCCAGAAAATATTGTAAGATTGATGTTGTTTTTAAAGGCGCAAGGTTTAGCTTATGGACATTCTGGCGTACATGTCAAAACAGTTCAACGATTACTTGACTTTTTAAATGAGGGCGTGTACCCAATCATATATCAGCAGGGCTCACTAGGGGCATCTGGTGATTTGGCTCCACTTGCAAATATGTCTCTGGCCCTTTTAGGTAAAGGAGAAGTAAATTTCAAAGGGGAGCGAAAGTCAGCGATGGATGTATTAAGTCTGTTTTCTTGGTCGCCGATAACATTAAGTTCTAAAGAAGGGCTTGCTTTATTAAATGGTACACAATTCATGTCTGCCTATGGCACATGGAACTTAATGCAAGCCAGGCATCTTATAGAAATGGCAGATTTAATAGGTTCAGTATCATTGGAAGCTTTCGATGGACGCATTGAGCCTTTTCAAGAAAATGTGCATGTATTAAGAAGGCACCAAGGACAAATTCAAACAGCAAAGAACATAAGGGATTATTTGAATGGTAGCGAATTGATTACGCAAGAAAAATCTCATGTGCAAGATCCTTATTCATTTCGATGCATGCCACAAGTTCACGGAGCATCACGGGATGCAATAACTTACATCACGGGTGTTTTTGAAAATGAGATCAATGCGGTAACAGATAATCCCACTATTTTTCCAAATGATAATCAGATTGTTTCGGCTGGAAATTTTCATGGTCAACCGCTTGCTATCAATCTAGATTACTTGGCTATTGCTGTCGCTGAGCTAGGAAGTATATCAGAAAGAAGAACCTATAAATTAATTGCTGGCCTGAGAGGACTTCCAGCTTTTTTGGTTGTGAACCCAGGCTTAAACTCTGGATTCATGATTCCACAATATGCTGCTGCTTCAATTGTTAGTCAAAATAAACAATTATGTACGCCTGCTTCAGTAGATACAATTGATTCATCTAATGGTCAGGAAGATCATGTTAGTATGGGAGCAAACGCAGGAACAAAGTGCCACGCTGTCGTTGAAAATGTACAAAAATTACTAGGAATTGAACTTTTCAATGCTGCTCAGGGCATTCATTTTAGAAGGCCCCTTAAATCTTCAAAATACATTGAAAGTTTTATCTCAGAATTCCAGAAAAAAGTACCCTTTGTTGAAGAGGACATTGTTATGTACGAATCCATGAATGAAGCCGTTGCTTTTATTCAAAATTTCCCATGTAAATAGATTCAATTGGCTAATTGCCATTGGTGCCACCCATGAATGTATATTGAACAATATTCATTCCCATTTTAAGTGCTTTCAGTCGAATTTCTTTTGTGTCGTTATGCACTTCTTCGTCTTCCCATCCATCGCCCAAATCACATTCTACGCTGTAAAAACAGATTAGCCTGCCTTCATATATCAGGCCGAAACCTTGAGCGGGATTGTTATCGTGCAGATGAATTTTAGGTAAACCTTTTTCAAAAGAAAAGGATTGATGATAAATTGGATGTGAGTAAGGCAATTCAATAAAATCTAACTCAGGAAATACTTTTTTCATTTGTGGACGGATAAATTTATCCATTCCATAGTTATCATCGATGTGTAAAAATCCTCCTGAAATAAGATAGTTGCGAAGATTAGTAGCTTCTTGGTTATTGAATACAACGTTACCATGACCCGTCATGTGAATAAAAGGATAATTCATGATTTCGGCATTGCTCACGTGAATTTCTCCTACCTCGGGATTAATATTCATATTCCCGTTTTTATTACAAAACTCCACTAGATTAGGAATGGAAGTCGGATTCGAGTACCAATCTCCACCACCGTTGTATTTTAATAAACCAAATTGATAGGTATGACTCGTTTGTGCATATATATTAGTATGAAATACTATTAGTAGCATATATGTTGCACATCTAATCATGGCATAAAGTTACTTGAATTTTCATCTAATTCGAGTGTAATTTTTTTAAAAGCTCCAATACTTTCTATATGACCAGTATGTGGAAATTGATCGACCAGAGAAAATTTAACCAGCTCGTATCCATTGGAAGTAAGTACGGCGATGTCTCTAGCCTGAGTGGCAGGATTACATGATACGTAAATCAACCGATTCGCTCCAAGAGCAATTACTTTTTGTAAGGTTTTTGGTGCGATTCCTGCACGGGGTGGATCCAGTATAATTGTATCAATACGACCTTTGTAATTTGGATGTTCACTCAAGAACTTACCAACGTCTGCAGCAAACCAATTAATTCCATTTAACCCATTTTTTTTTGCATTTTTCTTAGCGTTGGAAATAGCTGACTCTACGATATCGACTCCAATTACTTGAGCTGTTGGAATTTGCGAGGCAATAATTTGGCCAATGGTACCTGTTCCGCAGAATAAATCCATAATTACCTGCCCTTCAAGGTTGGAACTTTCCGTAGCGTATTCGATTACTTTTGAATATAGTTTTTCAGCACTTTTGGGATTTGTTTGAAAAAAGCTTTGCATACTAATTTCAAAATTAAGGCCTAAAATATTTTCGTTGATTCGATCTTTTCCCCAAATCAGGCCACTTGGTCCGTTGTCCAACTTTGCCCTGTCTGCAACATCATCATTCACCGTGTGAATATAACCTGCTAAACGGTTGCCTAATAGTTCTATTAAATAATCTTTAAAAGCTATTTTGTTGAATTGATCTATTCCTTCAGATGATGTGACCAGATTAATTAAAAGCTCGTTTTCTGAGAATGATTTTCTAACTACTAAGTGCCTGAAAAAACCTTCCTTTTTAGGAGGGTGCCATGCTGGTAGTTTGGTTTCTTGAAGCCAGAGTCTAATTTTATGGAGTTCGTTTTCCAATTGTTCATCAAACATTCCTGAATCGGAATCAAGATTTTCTACTTTCCACCAAGTTCCAGTTCGTTTAAAACCTAAGCCAAAATCATCTTTTTCTTGATCGGAATTGAGGTCGTGTCGTATTACTGAAAAGGAATATTCCATTTTATTCCTGTAATGAAATGTATTGGGGGAGTTAATGAATTCATCATAGAGCGCAACAGGATTTTCAATGGCTGCAAACTTTTGAAACAAATCCATAACGGCTGCAGTTTTGAAAGTTTGTTGTTGCTTAATGGGCAGGGTAATATACGGTGCTCCTGAAATGGATTGAAACACTTGTGTTTCTTCAAGCTCTGATCTTTTTAGAACGGCAACAAGTCTTGCTTCCGCGTAGCGTTTGCGCTTTTTTTGAATTTTGGCTTTGACAACTTGGCCTGGAAGTGCGTTTAGCACAAAAATGATGTAATTCCCCTGTTCGGTTTGCATGCGGTGAATACCTTTTCCTCCAAATGCAAAATCATGGATTTCTAATTCTACTATTTCTCCTTTTTTGTAATTCAAGCGGCAAATATAATGCATAGAATATGCTATAGACAATAATGTGTGCAGTAATTGATGATAAAGACAAAATGGAAACCGCAAGATTATGTCGTGTCTTTTTCTAAGATTCGTTTATCTTTGCGCTCGGTTGATTTCTCGCCAGAAAAGTAGGAAAGGATGGCTACTCTCCATGATGAGGCACCTAACTCGGAAATGTTCTGTTAGGATTGCATTAAATTTATTAAAAATGGAAACATCAATTAAAATGAGCTCAGAAGAAGCAATACGTCTTGAAGATCAGTTTGGAGCACACAATTATCATCCGCTTCCTGTGGTTCTTGCAAGAGGTGAAGGCGTTTATGTTTGGGATTGTGAAGGTAAAAAGTACTATGATTTTTTATCTGCCTATTCCGCAGTAAATCAAGGCCATTGTCATCC
Organism: uncultured Flavobacteriales bacterium; assembly: GCA_905480225.1. Lineage (GTDB taxonomy): Bacteria > Bacteroidota > Bacteroidia > Flavobacteriales_D > Parvicellaceae > UBA10066. The sequence continues at coordinate 41,888 of CAJQPO010000050.1, forward strand.
TAAAATTATCAATGCGTTAAAAGAGCAAGCTGAAACGTTAACCCTAACTTCCCGTGCATTTTTTAATGACACACTTGGTCCGTATGAGGAATTTATCACAAACTTCTTTGGATTTGACAAAGTGCTACCAATGAACACCGGTGCTGAAGCGGTAGAAACGGCCATTAAACTCTGTAGAAAATGGGCTTATGAGAAAAAACATATTCCTGAAAACGAAGCGAAAATTATAGTTTGCGAAAATAATTTTCATGGTAGAACAACAACAATTGTGTCTTTTTCTAATGATCCTGATGCGCGTAAGAACTTTGGCCCGTATACACCAGGATTCATTAAAATTCCATACGATGATATAGCAGCTTTGGAAGCAGCGTTGAAAGAAGATAATGTTGCTGGATTTTTAGTAGAACCGATACAAGGTGAGGCAGGAGTTTATGTTCCCAGTGAAGATTACTTAAAAGCTGCAAAATCTTTGTGTGAGCAATATGGTAGTTTGTTTATTGCTGATGAAGTACAAACAGGAATTGCCAGAACGGGCAGACTGCTGGCTACTTGCGGAAACTGTACCTGTCCAGAAAAAAATTGTTCAGGAACGCCTGATGTAAAAGCAGACATTCTAATTTTAGGAAAAGCAGTTTCCGGAGGGGTTTATCCGGTTTCGGCTGTATTGGCAAATGACGATATCATGTCCGTAATTAAGCCAGGTCAGCATGGCTCTACTTTTGGAGGTAATCCATTAGCGGCTAAAGTAGCTGTTGCAGCTTTAGAGGTAATTAAAGATGAAAAATTAGCGGAGAATGCTGATCGCCTTGGTCGCAAATTTCGAAATGAAATGAATCGAATAATTAACCAATCGACTTTAGTAAATGCAGTTCGAGGTAAGGGCTTATTAAATGCCATATTAATCAATGATTCGGAAGAAAGCTCTACGGCTTGGGACCTTTGTGTAGCCTTGAAGAATAATGGCTTATTAGCGAAGCCAACACACGGCAATATCATTCGTTTTGCGCCTCCATTGGTCATCACTGATGAACAGCTGGATTCGTGTATATCAATTATTGAATCTACTATTTCTGAGTTTCAGTCTTCATAATTCCTATTTGCTAGTTTTTGTGACAAAAAAAAAGACCATTGTAAAAACAATGGCCTTTTCCGATAAACTAGGTGTTGATGTGAGCTTATTATGCTAAGCTCTTAGCGCATTTATATATTTAATATTACCGTAGGATTACGAATTTCTTTTTAAATACTCCTTCTGTTGTATTTAAATGAACAAAGTAAATCCCACTTTCAATTGATGATACATTGTAATCGACTCTATAGGTTATCATACTTTCAGCATGACCACTATACAAGGTCTGAATTACTTTTCCTCGGATATTCATTACAGTAACTGTAATTTCTTGATCCTTCGTTACTGTAAATTCAAAGGTCGCATTTTGATCTGCAGGATTTGGATACTGCTGAATAATTGGACCTGCTTCGTTCACATTGGTTATTTCTGTTTCTGGTTTTGTGCGATCAGAACTGTTAGCCTTGGCTGCAGAAGAACTGCATTCGTTGCCTTCAGTATCCGTCCAAGCAATTACTTCGAATGGGAAGAAAAACCTTCCTACAGGATTGTCGCAACAGTTGGTTGGGATTTTAATCGGTCCAAAATCAGTACCTGCAAGTTCAAAGTAGGTTTCTTTTCTCAAGTAATCTAATCCTGCAGAAGCAGCATCAATTGTAAACACATCTCCTGTATTTGCATTCGAGGCGCTCAGTAGGGTAACGTTACACTTTTTTGCAGTAACATTTAAATCCTGATTGGAAGGACCGATGTATCGTACTGTAAGCGTGACTAATTTGCCATCACAAACACAAGAAACAGAATCGTTGTCCACTTGGGCATTGCTACATGCAGCTGTTTGTTGCGCATCGCAGGGGCCTAAGGTATATCCACAATTCAGTCTTTTTTGAATGTGTTTTTGTTGCACGCAATACGTTTCTCCTTCAAAACACATTAAGACCTTGTCTTTCTTACCAGCCTTACTATTGGATTTGCAATCAGAGCCTGAAGCACTGCTGTAATCAGAAATTTGGTGACTTATTTTTGAATATTTAGAAAGGTGACAATTAGAACTACTTCCAGAGCCAGAGCTACTTCCAGAGCCAGAGCCACTGCCAGAACCAGAGCTACTTCCAGAACCAGAGCCACTGCCAGAGTTAGAACTACTTCCAGATGGACAACTTACACCACTAGCATGACTAGCATAGCTAATTCCTGAACTTGATCCGCTTCCAGAACCAGAATGTGATACGCTTCCAGAACCAGAATGTGATCCGCTTCCAGAGCCAGAATGTGATCCACTTCCAGAACCAGAATGTGATCCGCTTCCAGAACTAGACCCGCCAGGCGTGCAAGAAATATCAACCTGCTCCACTGTCCAATCAATGGTGGTTATACAGCCATTGGCGTCTGTTACTGTAAGTGTGTATGTTGATGTGCTATCAGGGCATACAATTATAGAAGATGTAGTTTCACTAGTAGACCAATCATAACCATAACCTGGAGTTCCACCAGTCGCTGCACCATCAATTGTAGCACATCCGAATTCGATTCCGGCTCCTCCGTATACTAACGAACATCCATCAGCATCTGCTACCAATGGGGTAGGTTCCGCTATCGTTATTGTGGTTGATTCTGAACATCCTTTTGAATCCGTAACAACATACGTGTATGTTCCAGCAACTTCAGAATAACTGCCAATTCCGGTATATGGTGGAGCACCACCATTAGCGGTAACTTCAACGATTGTTGTATCTCCGAAACAAAGGACAGGACCAGCAGTTGCTGAAACGGTCAAGTCAGGATCTCTAGTTACCGAGAATGTGCAATTGGCTACATTTCCAGAATTGTCTATCGCCGTTATTGTTACCGTCGTAGTAGTACCTTCTGCAAATGTCGATCCACTTGGGATATCAGATGAGACAGAAGAAACGCCACAATTATCTGATGCAATTAAATCCCAGCTAGCAGTTGGAGTACATTCTGATAAAACGATGTCAGAAGGACAATCAATTACGGGTAATTCAGCATCTGTTACCGTTACATCCATTGAACAGTTTGAAGTATTTCCAGAACCGTCCGTTACTGTCCAGGTAACTGTTGTCGTTCCTAAAGGATAAGTATCACTGGCATCCGAAGTACCGTTGTAATCATTGATAACTGAAACTACAGAACAATTGTCTGAAGAAGCGGGTGCTGCAATGGTAGTCATTGCTTCACAGACACCTGCGTCCGTATTGACAGCTACATCAGCAGGGCAATTGATTACAGGAGCCTCATTATCCGTTACGGTAACATCTATTGAGCAGTTAGCTGTATTTCCAGAACCATCCGTTACCGTCCAGGTAACTGTTGTCGTTCCTAAAGGATAAGTATCACTCGCATCTGATGTGCCGTTGTAATCATTAACAACAGAAGCCACAGAACAATTATCTGAACTGGTTGGTGGATCAATGCTAATCAATGCTTCACAAACTCCAGGATCACTATTAACAGCAACATCTGCAGAACAAGCAATAGAAGGATCTTCTGTATCTGTAACAGTAACATCCATTGAGCAGTTAGCTGTATTTCCAGAACCGTCCGTTACTGTCCAGGTAACGGTTGTCGTTCCTAAAGGATAAGTATCACTGGCATCCGAAGTACCGTTATAATCATTAATAACAGAAGCCACAGAACAATTATCTGAACTGGTTGGTGCAGCTATGCTAATTAATGCCTCACAAACTCCAGAGTCTGTATTGACAGCTGCATCAGCAGGACAATTAATCGTTGGAGCAGTAACGTCAGGAACAACGGTCGTAGTGATTGTTGTTGAAGCCGTACAGCCATTATTATCTGTAATCAAATAATCGTAAGTGCCTTCATTAACAGTAAATGTTCCCGCTCCGCTGTAGGGCGCAACACCGCCACTAGCAGACACGGTAACATCTGTCATTCCTCCAATACAAAGGATTTGTGGAGCAGATGAGGAAGCCACTAATAAGTCTGGTTCTGATATTAAGACATCTTCTAATGGTGATACACAACCATTGGCGTCTTCAACATAAACACTGGATGATCCGGCAGATAATCCAGTAAAAACATTAGAAGTCTGAGAAGTTCCTCCACTGCTACCAGTAGTCGTAAAGGACCCTATAGGAAAAGGCGACGAAGCAGTGGCGTTTGATGATTCACCATCGAGTGCGTTTTTACCACTAAAAGACCATTCTGAGATATCCCAAACACCATCGTTAGTAAAGGAACCAGAATTACGGTAAGCCCAACCATCTAGATATTCCCAAGGCTGTCCTGTCCCGTCCACATTGATGTTACCAAAGACATCTATAACAGCTCCGCTTTTAAAGAGCTCAATGGCGTCATCCCCATTAATACCCATAGATCCACTTGTATAAGAAGGGGAAGTTCCTAAGAAATTTCCAAATTGTAACGCTTCGTAGGAAACGGTAATGTACGAACCAGCTGATACTGAAACAGCGGGAAAAGTAAATTCTTGACCATCCGAGCCCCCACCGTTATTGGCAGAACCTAAACCGTAAATACTAAGGTCAGAAATGGCATCAATTACATATAATTCCACAGCTTTTGGAGTTCCGCCAGAAAGAGGTCCATCAATTACACCCGAAATAATTAATGCATTTTCAAGGGCATTTACTAAGAAGTAGGTAAATGGAGCATCTCCTACATTGGGGCTAATGGATATAGAGCCATCTGTGCCTCCAAAGCAACTGACATCGGATATGCTTATTGAAATTTCTGGAATTGGATTGGAACCTATATCAACCGTTTGACTGGCAGAAACACACCCATTAGCGTCAGTAATACTAACGCTGTATGTACCTTCTGTCAAACCAGAAAAGTCATTAGAACTTTGAGTGGTCGAACTTCCGCCACCAGAACTTGTAAAGCTTCCAATAGGAAAAGGCGAAGATGCGGTCGCATTAGATGATTCTCCATCTAGCGCATTTTTACCACTGAAAGACCACTCAGAAATATCCCAGATGCCATTATTAGGTAATGATCCATTGTCTCTGTAAGCCCATCCATCTAAATATTCCCATGGTTGTCCTGAGCCATCGACATTGATATTCCCAAAAACATCAATAACAGAACCGCTTTTAAATAGCTCGATTGCATCGTCACCATTAATTCCCATAGAACCACTTGTATACGATGGCGAACTTCCTAGAAAGTTGCCGAATTGCAAAGATTCGTAGGAAACCGTAATGTAAGAACCCGCTGAAACGGAAACAGGAGGGAAGGTAAATTCTTGACCATCCGTACCTCCACCGTTATTGGCAGATCCCAATCCATATATACTTAAATCAGCAATGGATTCAATTGCATACAATTCTACTGCTTTGGGTGTGCCTCCTGATAAGGGCCCGTCGATTACACCACTGATAATTAATGGGTTTTCTAGAGAAGTACCTACTGTGTACGTAAATGGAGAGCTTCCTGTAGATGGAGAAATGATAATTGAGCCATCAGATCCTCCAAAGCAAGATACATCTTCAATTGTCGTTGTAAAATTAGGTGTTGGAAGCACGGTTAAAGAAAGCGTTGAAGAATTTGTTCCACATGCGTTAGAGCCTACAACACTTACATTTCCTGAGCTGGAACCGAAGTCTACAGTTATGCTGTTAGTGCCAGCACCTGATGTGATCGAAGCTCCTGACGGAACAGACCAACTATATGAATCAAAACTTGTTGGGAGGATATATGCTACACCTGTTTCGTTCGGGCATACAGCACTTGGTCCAGATATGGTTCCGATAGAAGGTGAGAAAAGTGTACCGGAAACATTGAGGTTAAAAGAACCCTGAGAAGCAGAAGAAAATCCTTCTACATGAATGTAATAAGTGCCGGGAGTAAGAATGGCCGTAACACTGGATTGAAGCCCACATGCATCATCGTTGAGAGCAATGGAAGAACCACCGCAAGGTGCACTTCTTAAGTATAAATAAGTATCCCAAGATGCACCACCGCATGTAGAAAAAGTATAGGATCCATTGCACGGTATATTCACAGCATAAACTCTATCATTTGAACTTCGTAAACTACAGTCGTTACAAGCTCCTACTGTCGTTCCTGAGATTACAAAAGGACTATTATAGGTATAGGTAGCATCTATTCCGCCAGGAGGTGCTACACAAGGACAGGCAATTGTTAAACTTCCAGATCCAGCACTTGTGTTTTCTCGATCTAGGAGAAAATAATAAGTAACTCCAGCCACTAAATTGACCGAATTCGTTGCGCCAGAGGAAGAGATATCATCAACATAAGTCCATCCAGAACTACTACATGACCCAGATTTATAAAACAAATCAACCCATGATGTGCTAGATGTAACTGACACACTGTAAGCTCCTGTAACAGGTGCTGTGTAAGAGAATACTTGTTCACTCCCTGGGGTAGAATAAGGCCCACCGAGAGAATTCCAAGCACCACTTCCTGAGAGAGAATAACTGGAGCCAACTCCACAGGTAATTGGTGTAATACTACTGCAAGGATTGGCTGCAGGAGGTCCAGAAATACGAGTAGCCTTTAAGGTCATACAAGAGCTTTGATTTGCACATGAATACCTATCAACAAGCACTCTAAGATTATTACCTGTGGCTGTTACTGTAACCTTACTTTGGAGACCGCAAAAATCATCGTTATATGCAACATACGCCCCAGTTACGTTATCATAAATGGTGATTTGAGTATCAAATGCTGAGTTGCCGCAAGTTTCAAAAGAATAGAGTGATCCTGCAACTAATCCAGTTACTAGTCGATATTCGCCACCCCAGATACAGGTTGTTAAGATAGAGGTTGAGCCCACAGTTGTCGGTGCCCCGGAAGTGCCGTATAAGGTATTATTATTGGGACATTGTGAATAGTTGGTTAAAGGAATAAGGATAGTTAGCAGA
>CAJQPO010000051.1 GCA_905480225.1 uncultured Flavobacteriales bacterium
TCACAAGCCGAGGTTTATTTAGTACATATTGTCAAAAAAGAATCGCACAAAGACGAAGCTAAAGAGAAATTGCTCGAAATCATCCAGCGCAAGAAAAATGAAATGCCAAAGCTCAAGTTAGGTGGAAGTGTTAAAACTGGAAACATCTTTGAGGACATCGCATCAACAGCTGCTAAAGTTGAATCTAATCTTGTAATAATGGGTACGCATGGTGCAAAAGGCATGCAGAAAGTGCTGGGTTCTTTTGCAATGAAAGTAGTTACAAGTACTAATCTGCCGTTCCTGATTATACAATCTGGTGTTTCAATGAACCGTGTAGAACGTATTATATTTCCGGTTGATGTTGATGTTGAAAGTGTTCAAATCATGAATGTTGCTACTTATATGGCTAGATTGTTTCAAGCTGAAGTTCACCTAATAGCGCCGACTCAAACGGACAACATGTTATCGAGAAGAATCATTAACAACATGAAAGTGGTTGCGAAACAACTCAAAAAGAACGAGATTGAATACGTTACCAAGCTAATAGCAGGTGGTGGTTCATTCTCAAGTAAAACCATGGAGTATACTAAAACTGTAGATGGTAATATGATTGCGCTATCCATTAACAATGAAGGTCAAATCATCAGTTTGAATAAATTTGCTCAAGGTGTAATTACCAATGAAGATAAAATTCCAGCGTTGATTGTTAATTCTATCAGTGTGACCTCTACCTATTTCTAACATGTTGGAAGTTCTATTTGAGAACGAACACATGATAGCAATAAACAAGCCCCATGGTCTTGCGGTACATAAGAGCAAATTGGTTCGAAATACAACCGTATTTGCGTTACAGCTTTTAAGAGATCAAATCGGACATTATGTAACACCCATCCATCGTATAGATCGAAAAACGTCTGGCGTTTTGCTTTTCAGCAAAACACCATCTGAAACAGCTGCCATACAAAATGAACTTCAAAAAAGTGACAAGACTTACATGGCTATTGTTAGAGGTTTTACACCTGAATCAGGTAAAATAGAAAAGAACCTAGTTAGTGACAATGGTAAAATTCAGGAAGCTACAACCATCTATAAAACCTTGGAATACAGTGAAATCAACATCGCACAAGGCGCTCATTCAACAGCTCGCTACAGTTTGGTGTCCATTAAGCCATTAACAGGGAGAAAACACCAGATTAGAAAACATTTTAATCATTTAAGACATCCAATAATTGGAGACCGTCCACACGGTTGTAATAAGCAAAATCGCTTTTTTCTCAATACCTGGAATATGAACACGATGCTGTTGCATGCGAAAGACCTATCAATGTATGACCCATATTCAAATGAACCATTGCGTATTTCTGCACCGTTATCTTCAGAATTCAAAAGAATGGTAGTCTCATTGAAATTTAAAACGGATTTACTTAATTTGTAATTGAAACACAAACCATGGGAAGAGCTTTTGAATTTAGGAAAGAAAGAAAAATGAAGCGTTGGTCTAAAATGGCTAAACAATTTACACGCGTTGGAAAAGACATTGTAATTGCAGTGAAAGAAGGCGGTCCAGATCCTGAATCAAATTCCAGACTGCGTGCCGTTATCCAAAATGCGAAAGCAATCAATATGCCCAAAGACAATGTTGAAAGGGCCATAAAAAAAGCTACGGATAAAGATACTGCGGATTATAAGGAAGTAAATTTTGAAGGTTATGGACCTCACGGTATTGCTGTTTTTGTTGAATGCGCAACAGACAATAACAATAGAACAGTTGCTAATGTCAGGGCTGTGTTCAATAAGTGTAATGGAACTTTTGGCACATCCGGCTCGGTAGAATTCATGTTCGAACGCAAGTGTCATTTTAAAATTATGGATCAAGATTTTGATTTGGAAGAACTTGAATTTGAACTGATTGATTTTGGTGCTGAAGAAGTTTTCAAAGATGAAACGGATGCAGCGGATGAAAATGAATGCATTATGATTTATGGTGACTTTCCTAATTTTGGTTCCATCCAAAAAGAATTAGAGACGAGAGGTATTGAGATTGTTGAGTCTGGTTTCGAAAGGATACCTACTAATACCAAAGCGCTAGACAACACCAAATTGGAAGAAGTAGAAAAACTGCTGGAAAAAATGGAAGAAGAAGATGATGTGATGAATGTGTATCACAACATGGCTTAACATCAATTCCTTTTTTAATTAACGCTTGAATCTGTATGGAGCTTCATTCACTAAAAGCAAGAGCACAATCTTTGCAAAAAGAGCATAAAAAGGAGCTGAAAAAGCTGAAAACTAAAAGAGACCAAGAGGTAGACCGTCAATTCCATCAACTCCATGAAAGCGAATTTGCTTCAATTAATTGCCTGGAGTGCGCGAATTGTTGTAAGACTGCAGGTCCGCTGATAACAGACAAAGACGTACTTCGAATTGCCAAGCACTTGAAAATGAAGCCTCAACCATTTATTGAAAAATACTTGCGTATTGATGAAGACAACGATTATGTTTTACAAGCTCTTCCCTGCCCTTTTCTAGATACCCATAACTTCTGCTCAATTTATTCTGTGCGTCCAAAAGCATGTAGAGAATATCCACATACTAATCGAGTAAAACAAAAACAACTGCTGCACTTGACTCTGAAAAATGCAGAAATATGCCCTGCTGTTTTTAATATTCTAGAGGCTATTAAAAAGAATACTAAATAAAGTTAAAAGACTTACCTTTGCACCCGAATTATCAAAGGTAAAGCATGATCTCGACAAGTAACATCTCCCTTCAATACGGTAAAAGAGTATTGTTCGATGAAGTAAATATTAAATTTACTCCAGGCAATTGCTATGGAGTAATTGGCGCTAATGGTTCAGGAAAGTCTACTTTTCTAAAGATTCTCTCAGGAGATATTGATGCAAATACCGGCCAAATTGATATTGAACCTGGTAAGCGGATGGCTGTATTGAGTCAAGACCATTTTGCTTTTGACGATTGCATGGTCCTAAACACAGTAATCATGGGCCACGACAAGCTATGGAGTATTATTCAGGAGAAAGATGCCATCTATGCTAAGCCCGACTTCTCAGAAGAAGATGGAATCAAAGCCGCAGAATTAGAAGCGGAATTTGCAGAAATAGATGGTTGGAATGCCGAGGCTGATGCTGCTGCACTTCTTTCTGGTCTTGGGATTCATGAGTCAGAACATTATAAATCAGTAAAAGACCTTGAGGGAGCATTGAAAGTAAGAGTGCTTTTGGCTCAGGCACTATTTGGCAATCCAGATATTTTGATTCTTGATGAGCCCACCAATGACTTAGATACGAAAACCATTTCGTGGCTAGAAGATTTTCTCTTAGATTTTCAAAATACGGTCATTGTGGTTTCTCACGACAGGCATTTCCTTGATACGGTTTGTACGCACGTCGCCGATATTGATTTCGGGAAAATTCAGGTTTTTACCGGAAATTATACATTCTGGTACAAATCCAGTCAGCTAGCTACTCAGCAAAAAGCCAATCAAAACAAGAAGGCAGAAGAGAAACGAAAAGAATTGCAGGAGTTCATTTCAAGATTCAGTGCGAATGCATCGAAATCCAAGCAAGCTACGAGTAGGAAAAAGCTATTGGATAAGATAAATGTAGATGACATCAAGCCTTCTAGTCGAAGATATCCAGCCATAATTTTTGATCAGAACCGGGAAGCAGGCAATCAAATATTACATATTAATAATTTGAATTATAGTGTTGACGGAGAGGTTTTAATTAAGAATTTTAATTTGAATGTGACCAAAGGAGATAAAATTGTTTTTTTAGCTGATAATAGTCTGGCTGTTACTTCTTTATTTAAAATGATTGCAGGAGAATTAGAGCCAGATAGTGGCACAATTGAATTTGGCCAAACCATTACAAGTGCCTTTCTGCCAAATGAAAACGCGAGTTATTTTGACACCTCTGATAATCTAATTGATTGGTTAAGGCGTTATTCTGAGGAGAAAGACGAAGTATATATACGTGGATTTTTAGGTAAAATGCTGTTTACTGGAGAAGAAACCTTTAAGTCTGCCTCTGTACTTTCAGGAGGTGAAAAAGTACGATGTATGCTTTCTAAAACCATGTTGGCTCAGGCTAACCTAATTTTATTAGATGAGCCGACTAACCATCTTGATCTAGAATCAATTACTGCATTAAACAACGGTATGATGTCCTACAAAGGCACATTGCTTTTCAAAACATTTGATCACGAGTTGAGTCAAACCGTTGCGAATAGAATTGTAGAATTCGGTAAAAATGGTTTTGTCGACAAACTGATGAGCTACGATGAATTCATTGCCAGTGAGAAAGTCAAAAGTCAACGAGAAGCACTGATAGCTTAAAATCACGGATTAAAACAGAGTACTGAATATCTGGTTGCAATTATTGAATCACTGGTATCGTAAACACAATGTCTACGTTCCCGTCTTTCTTACCCGGTGAAACTCCGTATTTTTTGGCATCAATACTTGTTTCACCTTTAAATACACCTTCTTTATATGTAAACCGAATGCTGCAAACTTCCACCATGTTTTTAATGGTTAGGTTTCCAACTACCTTAAAATCATTCTCCATGGAAACAAATTCTGTTGATTCGAATTTCATTAAAGGAAACTTTTTTACATCAAAGAAATCAGCAGAATGCAAGTGTTTGTCTCTGCCGCCATTACCCGTATTTAAGGTGCTGGCATCGATTGTGCCAACGATTTTTGAATTTTTCAAATCCTTCAAATCAAATGTAATTTCACATTGCATTCCGGACACGGTGCCTTTTGTTTGGTCTCCAGTAAACACAAATTCTACTCGGGTGTTTTCTACATCGACATTTAATTTTTGAGCATTAAATTTTGTCCCTGATAATAATAATGCCATTGCTATTAGTGCTGTTTTCATATCTTTTAATTTAAGGTTAAAATTACAATTATTAGGCCATAATGATGGCTTTGTGGATCCACTTAGTGTATGAGTAATATGAGTACTTAAACTTATTGAATCGGTTAGGTTGCACCATTTTTTAGTTCTAGATCAAATCCAATATGGTAATTTCTGGCCAAATTCCGATTCTTCCCGGATATCCAATGAACCCAAAACCGCGGTTGACATGTAAGATTTGTCCATATTCCTCATAAATTCCCGCCCATCGTTTGTATCGGTATTGTACAGGAGACCATTTGATCCAGCCCGGAATCTCAACACCCATTTGACTTCCATGTGTGTGCCCAGACAAAGTCAAATGTGCCCGTTTTTTGTGTTTCAATATTTTATGTTCCCAGTGGTCGGGATCGTGCGACATGACAATGGTAAAAGCTTCGGAATCAATGCCACTAACTGCTTTGTTGTAATCTCCATACTTTGGGAATCGACCACTACCCCAATTCTCTACCCCCACCAGCGCGATAGAATCCGAGCCTTTTGATATGGAAACGGCGGCATTGTTTAGCAATTTAAATCCCATTTGGTGGTATCGTTTCTGTATTTCGAGTTGATTACTAATTTTATCTTCCTCATTTGTCCATTGTGCATATTCTCCATAATCGTGATTGCCCAGTACGGCATATTTTCCATAAGGGGCATGAAGTGTCTCTTTAAAAAGTGCTACATATTCATCTGCTTCTGATGCTAGGTTATTTACGAGGTCACCCGTAAACAGAATTAAATCTGGTTGAAAACGCATCAATTTATCTAGACCTTCGCGAACTGCTAATGGGTCATCAAAACTACCGATGTGTATATCCGAAAGTTGGGCAATACGCATTCCCTTAAAAGCATTGGGTAAAGAGTCGAAATCTAATTTGTGCTGCCAAACCTTGAAATTGTATTTTCCTGCTATCGCGCCATAAATTAAACCTGAAAACGGTATTGCGGCAAGTATTAAGCCTGAATTGGTGATGAATTTCCTTCGACTTTCTAGCGGTACGGTTTTTCTATTTTTTAAAGATTGAAATGGCCAAAGTGTTAGACGAAATGCATCATTTAGAAGTAAAAATCCAATCAAAACAACCTTAGCTGCATTGATTGCAACAAATCCAGCCATCGTCGCATTAGACAACACCGTTGCATTTCCAAATGCGGGTTGAAAATGAATGAAAACATAAATCTCAGTGGATACCTCCCAAAATATGGTACCAACCATTACAACTACCCATAAACGTCGCGTAAAACTCTTTTTGAAATGCTGCCTGGTAGCCAACAAGATGTACCCCGAGGTTAGTACAGTAAAAATCAACAGCGTAATTAGAAACATCAAATCTTGAACAAAGATACCACTAATATGTTCACCTAACTTTGGACAAAGACCGCCTCTGTGATGAAATCCGTGACTTGTACAATCTAACTAAAGTCTTGATTGTACTGAAAGAAAAGAGATGTATTTCTCTATTATAAATCCTTTGGCCTGAATGAGCCATAAAATGCACGGAAAATTTTAAAAACTGACTACAATATTTCCTCGAGCTCTGTCTTTATTTTCGCCACCAGTTCTTTTCTTTCTTTATAAGGTAAAAACCCAGCAGTAAAGCCGTTAAGAATTAATTTTTTTAACTCACTGATAGATAAATCGTAATGCTTAATTATCTTAACATATTCATCAGTTAAGCAAGTGTTCGAAATCAGGCGATTATCGGTATTAACGGTAACCCGAATTCCAGCGTCCAGATAGTCTTTTATCGGATGATCGTCGTAACTGCTAACACACTGCGTTTGTACGTTGCAGGTTACGCACATTTCTAAGGGGATTCGATGATCCAGCACATACCGGAACAGGTCCATATCTTCTCGAAGTCGTGTACCGTGCCCTATTCTATTTGCTCTTGTGTAATGGATAGCCTGGTGTATGGATTCCGCTCCATAAGCTTCTCCTGCATGCACCGTGGTATTGATGTTGTTGTTGATGATGTGGAAGAATGCCTCCTTGTGGTCCTTCGCAGGGAAATTCTCTTCAGCACCCGCAAGATCAAAGCCCACTACTCCCTTGTCTTTGTAATTGACTGTTAACTGAGCCAATTCTAACGATACCTCAGGAGAAATGCTTCGGATCGAGCTGATGATGATACCAATGCGAATCTTAAAATCAGTCTCTGCTCTATTCTTTCCACGAAGTACTGCTGATAATACCTGCTCTAGGGTCAAACCGCTATTGGTGTGTAATACCGGAGAAAACCGAACTTCTAGTAAACGTACATTCTCACCAGCTGCATCCTCCGCCAGTTCGTAAGCTGCTCTTTCCAATGCACCTTCTGTTTGCAGGACTTTATTTACTATTGGAAATGCCTTGAGATAATCCTCCAAGCTATCACAATCATCGTCTACCTGCAAGAAGTTCGCCAGTTCAGCTTCTGAATTGTACGGTAATTCAACGCCTTGTTCCCGAGCAAGGTCGAGTATGGTCGCTACGCGCATCGATCCGTCGAGGTGACAATGCAGCTCCGATTTAGGCAGAGATCGAATCAGCTCTTTTGAAATATCCATGTACTAAAGGTAGCTATGTTTAGCTTATTTTCCGCATTCTCAGACTCTCGGGCGTAACTTCTAAGTATTCGTTTGCCTGAATATACTCCATGGATTCTTCTAACGAAAATTTTAATTTAGGTGCAATTTTCATCGCTTCATCAGAACCTGATTTACGCATGTTGGTTAGCTGCTTTCCTTTAACAACGTTTACCTCTAAATCATTGTCTCTGGTGTGTTCTCCAATTACTTGTCCTTTATAGATAACGTCACCGGGATCAACAAAAAATCGGCCTCTATCTTGTAATCGATTAAGTGCAAAAGCCGTTGAAGGACCTGCCTCCATAGAAATTAGCGATCCTTTCATCCGCTCTTGCATGTCTCCTTTGTGCGGTGCGAACTCTCTAAAACGATGCGTCATTACAGCATTTCCTGATGTAGCCGTTAAGATGTTGTTTCTTAAACCAATTAGCCCCCTAGATGGAATGTCAAATTCCAAGTGCTGCAAATCGCCTTTTGGCTCCATAACCAGCAGGTCACCTTTTCGCTGTGTAACCAGCTCGATCGCTTTACCCGAAAAATCTTCGGGCACATCGATTACTAATGTTTCGTAGGGTTCATGTTTCTGACCGTCAATATCTTTGATAATAACCTGTGGCTTTCCTACTTGTAATTCGTAGCCCTCTCTTCTCATCGTCTCAATTAATACAGAAAGATGAAGAATTCCTCTACCGAATACGTTGAACTTGTCTTCAGTGTCTGTGTCTTCTACTTTTAAGGCCAGGTTTTTTTCCAATTCTTTATACAGCCGGTCTCTCAAGTGTCTTGAGGTAACGAATTTGCCCTCTTTCCCGAAAAATGGAGAATTATTAATGGTGAACAGCATGCTCATGGTAGGCTCATCAACGGCAATTCTACCTAATGCTTCTGGATTTGTGAAATCGGCTATGGTGTCACCAATTTCAAAATCATCCAAACCTACAATGGCACACAAGTCCCCAGAACGAACTTTACTAACCTTGGCCTTACCGAGGCCTTCAAATACAAAAAGCTCCTTAATTCGAACTTTTTTCTGCTGCCCATCTTTCATGAGCATATAATCTTTGCCCGCTTCCAAATCACCTCTAAACACTCTTCCAATGGCTATCCTACCTGTGAAGGAGGAAAAATCCAATGAGGTAATTTGCATTTGTGGGGTACCTTCATGGTACGGTGCTTCTGGAATTTCAGAAAGTACACGATCTAATAATGGGATGATATTGTCTGTTTGGTCTTTCCAATCTTCACTCATCCACCCTTGCTTAGATGAACCGTAAATGGTTGCAAAATCCAATTGTTCTTCTGTCGCGTCTAGATTAAACATCAGGTCAAATACTTTTTCCTGAACTTCTTCTGGTGTACAATTCTCTTTGTCTACTTTGTTAACGACAACAATTGGCTTTAATCCAAGTCCTATTGCCTTGCTAAGTACAAATCGGGTTTGAGGCATTGGACCTTCAAAAGCATCTACCAAAAGCAATACTCCATCTGCCATCTTTAAAACGCGTTCCACCTCTCCACCAAAATCGGCGTGACCAGGGGTGTCTATAATGTTGATTTTCACATCTTTGTATCGAACAGAAACATTTTTTGACAGGATTGTTATTCCACGCTCTCTTTCCAAGTCATTGTTGTCAAGAATGAGGTCTCCTGTGTCTTTTCTATCATCAGTGGCCTCGCACTGCTGAATAATTTTATCTACTAACGTGGTCTTACCATGATCGACGTGTGCAATGATGGCTATGTTTCTTATGGACTGCATCCTGTTTGATTTTAAGGTTGCAAAGGTAGTTTTAAATATTACTTGGCGCTTATTCCACTGACATCTTCTGTCAAATAACCAAAATAAATCAAAAAAGATTCAGTTGGTCTCCGGTTTCGGTCTTGTGTTCTTTTCCGTAACTACCCTTCTTAGGTAACTGTGTATTTGCACTTTTCCCCATTCCCTCAAGGTCCATTTCATGTGTTAGATTTACTGTGTGCTCAGGATTTAATCTTTGTCCAATCGGATCGATTAGCTCCGGACCTGTGGCTCTGGGATTTTTTATGGCAGAAGAAATGGGATAAGCATTCATCAGCTCAGATGGATAGGGAGTCATTATTTGGCTAATATCTGCTGCAGGCATGTCCGCATTGAGCCAATCACTGCGGAAATCTTCCGCTACGATTACAGGTGATCTGTGATGACCAATTTGTTTCATCAAATGGTTCGGTGGAGCGGTAATGATGGCAAACGAACTGATCTCTTCACCCGTTTCTTTATTTATCCATTGATCATATATTCCCGCTAAAGAAAAAGGATGGTCTCCTCTTAAATAAACAACATAAGGTTTGTCCAATCGTTCTTTTTGAGGCCCTTCAACAAAGCAATCTGCAATTACCAAACAACGTTTTGAACGAATGGAGTGCCGAAACATGGGCTTGTCGAATATTCCTTTGCGGCCCGTATATAGTGGGTCATTATCTTTATTCTTGTCTCCTTCCGACCTTGCATTAATTTGATAGTATTGTTTTTTACCCCAATGAGGTGTGAAACCGAATTGAAAAAATGAAAGTGCTTTTGGATTTTCTTGTGTAATTACCGGTGCTAAATCACCATGACTTACGTTATAGCTGGGGTTAAAAAGATTGGGGTCAAACGCAGACACATTAAATCGTTTTTCGATCTGTTTAATCTTGGTTATTATGATGTATCTACCACACATTTAAAACAAGGTGTTTTGTGTATGATTAATGGGTACAGTAACCTTTGCTTTCGGGTAATGTTCCATAATGCCTTTTGAAAATTGTTTTGCCACTTCTAGTGCGGATCCTCTTTGATCTGCTGGCTGATGAATCATAAAGTAAATTCTTTGCACACCGAGTTCAATTAATTGGGCACTTCTTTTAATCCAGTCTTTTATTCTTGCACTGTTATTGTCAAAGTCCGTTGTCCCTACATATCTAATATACAATTCTTCATTCGTTATGTAGTTGTGCAAAACGTCTCTTCTTCCGGGTGTATCTGTAATGCAAAGAGACATGCTCTTTGATTCAAGGAGCGAACGAATTATGTCGTGATGAATAAAAACAGGCTCTCGCAATTCAAGTGAAGCAGGTAGCTCAACTGGCCAATTATTTAGAAATGTATTTAATTGTTCGTAACGATCTAAACCAAAATATTGTGGCAACATAATGAAGGATGTGCCTGCCTTAACGCCCATTAGGTCCATTCCTGCTGCAAATTGATCCATTCGCATAACACCTTCTTCATCGTTTAAATCTTTCCGATTTGTAATTGGCTGTGGCACCTTAAAAGAGAATTTAAAGCTTGTTGGTACTTTTTCTCTCCACCCTTCCAGGGTGCTTGTTTTCGGCATTCCGTAGCGCGTAGCATTTACTTCTACGGTATTGAACTGTTGCGTGTAGGCTTGTAAAAATTTAGACTGAGGTGTTTTCAATGGATACACAGAACCGAGGTAGTCTTTGTTGCTCCAAACTGAACAGCCTATTCTTATTTCTGGTTGTTCTGTTTTTGAGAAAGAAGATAATACCGTCTTGGATCTTTCATCAATATCTGGTAATGAAAAATCAATTCCTCTTAACGTATCTACTTTTCCAAATTTCAATTCAATTCAATTCCAATTGGACAATGATCGGACCCCATGTGGTCATTTAATATAAATGCTTCTTTTACCTGATCCATTAATGATTCACTTGCCAATGCATAGTCTAATCGCCAACCCACATTTTTTGCTCTTGAATTGAATCGGTAACTCCACCACGAATATTTAATGGTTTCGGGATGTAACTTTCGAAAAGTGTCGACAAATCCAATGTCAATCATTCTGCTCAATCCGTCCATTTCCTTCTGGGTGCAACCAGGTGATTTGTTGTAATTCGATTTGAAGTTTTTAATATCAAGTTCGGTATGTACTACATTTAAGTCTCCTAAAACAACTACCGGTTTACTTTCATTTAGATGACGAAAAAAAGCAGTAAAGTCGTTATCCCATTTTTCTCTGTAATCCAGGCGGGCTAGGCCATTTTGTGCATTAGGCACATAGACACATACAACATAGAAATGTTCGAATTCTGCTGTTAAAACACGTCCCTCCTGATCGTGTTCTTCAATTCCTATGCCTTTAATCACCCTAAGCGGTTCCAGTTTTGAAAGGATAGCTGTTCCTGAATAACCCTTTTTTATTGCACTATTGGAGGAAAAGTGATAACCATAATCTGCCAAAACTTCAGCCACTTGGTCATCTTGTGCTTTGGTTTCTTGTATGCAGACAATATCGGCATCAATAAGATCCAAAGATTCTTTGAAATTTTTCTTTGCTATTGCTCTTATTCCGTTTACGTTCCACGATACAATCTTCATTACTTCTATTTTGTGCTTAAAGGTAGGAGTTCAATCCTTATTAGCAATTAATCCAACTTATTTTATACGTACTGTTCATTATTGCCAAACAAACTGTTAAAGTCGCAGTATAAATTAGTAACACTAGAAAAGCACTTATATATTTCTTTATTCCCTACATTACCTAAATTGCTCCGAAAGATACATGTGCGCAACTTGCCGATTCTAACCACCCCATTATTGAAATCAACACATTAGGAAATGTAATCGTGGATGAGCCTATGTTGAGACTCAAATTACGATTATTGATAATCCATCTGGTCTTAATCGCATTAATCACCCAGTCACCTGCACAGGCAATTGTGGAATGAAGCTCCGAGGGAACTCTACTCAAGGTTCAGATAAAAAGACATATTCAGTAGAAACTTGGACTGCCGATGGTGCAGATACATCCGTTAACTTATTGGGGCTTCCTGAAGAAGAAGATTGAATTTTTCACAATTCTCATTTTGCCAAAAAATGGGTAAGAAATATATTGTTTTTTGATGCATTTTGAGAAAGGCTTGTCCTTGCTAAAAATAAATAAAACACGACCACAACGGTTAATTAGAAATAAAAAAAGCCTATCCAAAAGACAGGCCTTCAATAAAAAATATTTTTGCGTTTAGTTAAACTAGCTTAACATCTACTGCATTTAATCCTTTTTTACCTTCTTTTAAGTCAAATTCAACTTCATCATTTTCTTTAATTTCATCAATTAATCCAGAAACATGGACGAAATACTCGTTGTTTGATCCCTCTTCAACGATGAACCCAAAACCTTTGGCATTATTGAAGAATTTTACTGTACCTTTTTTCATTGTAGTCTTATATTAATATGCTCTAAAATAGCACTATTTCAGGTTAAAAGGAAGTTTTAAAAAAATATAATCGATGGCACTTATTTTTGCTGCGATTAACTGATCTTTTTTTGGATGCCTATTTTATAAGTTTCAATTGCCCTTTTGCGTGCCATGACATGGTTGACGATTGGAGGGGCATACCCATTTGTTCCGAATTCCGGAACCCATTTCTTGATGTAGCTGAAATCTTTGTCAAATTTTTCTTGTTGCGTTGTTGGATTAAAAACTCTAAAATAGGGAGCTGCATCGCATCCCGTTCCAGCTGCCCACTGCCAATTTCCGTTATTGGAGGACAATTCGAAGTCGAGTAATTTTGATGCAAAATAGGCTTCACCCCACCTCCAATCAATCAATAAGTGCTTGCAAAGAAAGCTCGCAACCACCATGCGAACTCGATTGTGCATGAATCCAGTAGCATTTAACTCCCGCATACCCGCATCAACTAATGGATAACCGGTTTTTCCTTCACACCAAAGCTGAAACTCCGATTCGTTATTTCGCCATTCGATTAAATCGTATTTCGGACGGAAGTTTTCTTTAACTACTCTTGGAAAGTGAAATAATATCTGCATAAAAAACTCTCGCCAAATCAGCTCACTCAAAAAGACGTCGGTGTTTGAATCTAAATTTGTAATCAATTGCCGAATACTTATTGATCCAAATCTAAGGTGCGCTCCCAATAAAGAGGTGGATTTGGATGGGTAGTCTCTAAACCTTTCATAATCTCCCAGGTGATCAATGCGGTACGACGGTACTACTATGGCAGATTCTTTGATACCCAATTTTTGTTTAGATGGGAACACATGCTCTACCTTGGCAAAGGATTTAAAATTCGGTTTGTTAAAAGGAAAAGGATCCAACGACGTAAAATGAGCTAACCACCTCTTTTTAAATGGAGTAAAAACCGTATACGGAGTGCCGTCGGCCTTTACGATTTGATGTTCTTCAAATATTACTTGGTCCTTAAAGCCCTGAAACGGTATGTTGTGCTTTTCTAATAGCTTTTTTATTTTTTCGTCACGTTGCAAAGCGTAAGGTTCATAATCCTTATTGTAATAGATTGATTTTATACTGTATGCCTTAAGAAGTGAAGCTATTACCTCCAGAGGCTCTCCCCGTTTGCACAAAAACGAACGATTGGATTTAGCCAATGAAAGGTGCATTTTTTCCACCAAATCAAAAATGAAATTAAGTCTGGGATCGCTTGGACTCAGCTCATTAATAATGTTGTTGTCAAATATGAATAAGGGCAAAACTGTTTCTCCTGAGGCAATAGCAGCATTCAATGCCGTATTATCTTCCAATCTCAGGTCTCTTCTAAACCACACGACTACACATTCCAATTTGAGCATCTTTTGATACGTTTACACTGAAACAAAGATTGCCGGAATTTGTTTAGATGTGTGCGGTAAATATCAGGGTTTAAACAAAAAAAAGCCTAACACAATGTGCTAGGCTTTTTAGAAAAATTATTGTGATGAACTTAAACTACTTTTACGTTCACCGCATTTAATCCTTTTTTTCCTTCGGTTAATTCGAATTCAACTTCGTCACCTTCACGGATTTCATCAATCAATCCTGAAACGTGAACAAAATGTTCTTTATTTGATTCTTCCTCGCTAATGAAACCAAATCCTTTAGTTTCATTAAAAAATTTCACTGTACCTTTATTCATGTTGTTTTATTAAAATAGAGCGCAAAGGTAGTAATCTTTTCTTTAATAATGAATATTTAATCATTAAGGACAAATATTCAAGCGATAAATTCTGATTTTTTTGCATAAAAAAATCGCACAGTACCAATCTGTGCGATTTAAAATCTATGCTAACTATTATACTAACTACTAACTATTTCGATTCTTGTACTTCCTGAGAAGGTTGCGTTTCTATGTTGGTGATTTTGTCGTCTTGCCAATTTCCTTCTAACGTAGCACTTTCCTTACTCCAATAATATGTGCCTCTACCTGTCATCTTGCCATCTTTCCATTCGCCTTTGTACCAATCTCCACCTTTCCAACGATATCTACCATAACCGGACATTTTACCGTCTCTGAAAGTTCCTTTATAATCATCCCCGTTATCCCAATAAAATTCTCCATGTCCGTTCGGTTTACCATCCTTCCATGCGCCTTCATAAGAATCTCCGTTCTCCCAATTATTAGTTCCAAATCCGTCGTGACAATTTCCTTTAATACACTGACCATAATAACCAGTTATTGAAAGTAAGCCTGACATTAATAACACTGAAAACTTCATAGGTATTTTATTTATTGGTTGATTTTGCTTTCTTATACAAGAAATTTCACAAATGGTTACAATGCAAAATCAATATTTGCTAAGATTATTTTCTGGAAGACTGATTTGCTTATAACTTGAGAACTTTCACAACAGCAGTTTTTGACTCAGAGACCAATCGCAACCAATATGCACCGCGATTTAACCCAGAGACATCAATTTGACTCCATTGATCACCTTTACCATACTGAGTGGAACAATGTTTTCCTTGTGCTGAATAGATTTCTATTACAAGTAGTTTTTCAGATGAACTCCTGATGTGAATGTTCTCATTGCATGGGTTGGGATAAACCTTGAATGGACCATGGGTTGATTCATTTGATCCAACACAATTGTCTTTCACAATAGAAATAGAATCAGTATAAATAGTGCCGTAGCCATTGTCCGCACTATATACTAAGGATTGTGTTGAGGAAGCTAGAAATGATGCGCTGTCACTCGTTGAAATTAGACCTGAAATGTTAGAGGTCCAAGACAAAGAGTAGTCTGTCGAATTATAGGAAGGTATAACTTGATAGCTGTGAACAATAGGATTACATGAGGTGCCGTGATTGGCATAAGGACTGACATCTCGCAATTGACCCAAACAGGCAGATACAACATGATAATCTCCAATTAGATTTGAATAATTTGGATGTGATGGAGAAACTGGGTTGTACATGAGCTGGGAGATTTCTGGACCAGATAAGACCGTGTTCCAAATAGTAATTTCAGCCATTTCTCCTTTGTAAAAATTAGAAACAGCTAACCCATCAAATTCTTGACCTAATGATCCTAAATTAGTAGAATTAACTAATAGATTCGTATTGTAATTCCCATCCAATGTGCCATCAACCCATAATTGCAACTGTTGAGTAGCTATGTCCCAAGTGTATCCCAAAAAATGCCAATTACCATCGTTAATTAAAGTACTTCCAGAATAATATGAACCATTATAGACATCAATTAATCCGTTGTAAATACCAAATAAACAAACGTTGTCGTTGCTAGTTGGATTGCCATTAATTGCAAAAATTCGCTCATCAGCTGTGGAATTAGTTGTTTTAAACCATCCGAAAAATGCATGTGATGTTCCTGATATTTCAGCTATTATGCTATTGATGTTGACGTAATCAACTATTCCATCAAATTCAAAGCTGATTCGTGGTAGTTCCTCGACAGAGTAAGACAAGTATGCACTATCGCAGAATAGCGTGTCTTGAATATCTGTGAAACCAATAGCAGACATGGATAATGTGTCATTCAAAATACTTTCACACGCGATTGATTGACCCTGATACATGAGTTGCACTTCATAGCGCGATAATGAACGATCATAAATTTTAAAGTCATCTATTGTGCCTCCGAAAAAGAATCCACCATTCTCGCCTAGTCTTGGCACTTGTCCAGGCTCTAAATTATCCAATGACGTATTTACATGATAATCTACCAGTTCTCCATTTAAATAAATCATGGCTTCATCACCGTTATACACGCCAACTACATGAAACCAACTTGTGGTATTTAAAAGTGCCTCCGGAATTCCAGGTCGTTCAGCATCTCCATCGTTATCCGTTACTTTAAAACGCAATTCGGCATTTGCTTGGTCTAAAAATAGGATATAAGAATCTTGATCAGAGTCAAATATTGGCCCGAATGTGCCTCCGATGTTGCTGGGAAGCTGATCCAACCTTAACCAAGTAGATATACTTACTGCATCTCCAACGAGGTCTATAGAAGCGGAAATAGGGATAGAAGCGAAACTGGAAACCCCATTGAAATTCAGTCCTCCACCATCATACCCTACTGTCCAAGAAGTATTTGATAAACTTGCATTGTTTGCATTGCCGGAAGAATCATTTAACAGCATTCCGGATCCTTCATCCATATCCCAATAAGCAATGAGTCCTCCATTACCTATACCCATGAACGATTTCAACCCTACACATTCCTGTGGGTCATCCGTAATTATACCGGCAATTCCTTTGGACATTAATTTTTGCATGTCGACGGGTTCGTTTACAGTCCAAGCGAAGAAACCGACATCGACATTCCGTGCAAATTCAACATCATCTAATGTTGGTATATCTCCACAACCAACGTATTCACCTCCTATTGCGACTAGATCATCAATTTCTGTTTGGGAGATACTGCCGTCTAAAAAACAGACTTGGATAGCAGGTATTAATGTTTTGATTGTTTGCAGTTCACTTAAGTTGAATGAAAAGAGAATAATGTCATCAACCATATTAAGTGATTGTATCATCGCAACGACTTCTGACTCTAAGCCTGAATCTTTCATTTCAACGCAGACCTTAGCGCCATTGTTTTTAGCTAATAAAAGAACTTCGAATAAAGTTGGTATTTGCTCGCCTATGTACGCCGAACTAAACCAGGAACCTGCATCCAAAGCGCGCAACTCTGAGTATGTTTTAGAATTAACAAAGCCTGACCCGTTCGTAGTCGCATTTACAGTAGCATCATGGATAACCATCAGCGAGTCATCTGAAGACTTTCTGACATCCAATTCCAAATAATCAACACCAATATCAATCGCAAGTTGAAATGCGGACAATGTATTTTCGGGCGCAATACCAGACGCCCCTCTGTGGGCGATAATTAGCGTTGAATCACAAGCGGAAATGGATTGAAAAGCCAAACATGCCATCAAAGTGAATAGACTCGAAAATATTTTATTTCTACCTAAAAATATCATGGTGTAAATCTAATGAGCAACCCTCTATTAACCTAAATCGCAATCTGAATTTACGGTGAAATGAATAGTAAGGAAGGAGTTTGATAAACTATTGCCGCAGTAATTTACATACAATCGGCTTTTTATCACAAACAAAATAGAAAAAATAAATGCCCGCTTCAAATTGAGAAACATCGATTTCCTCGTCACTGAATAATACTTCACGACTAAGAATTAATTGGCCATCACTTTGGAATACCCTTAAATCATTAATGGTTGTTGCTTTTTTGTCCGGTTTAGATAACCTCACTTTGGACGATGCAGGATTGGGATAGATAATTAATCTCTTGGAATTGTTGACAGCTTCTATGTTTACTGCGCACGAAGGAATCAAACTGACTCCATCAAATGACCAGGCAGGATCAATAGGAATACACATGTGCGTTACGGCTGTTACAGCTATATCAGTAATTCTGGGAGTCTCACTGTAATCATAGACCACGACAGAATCATTTGACACCCAACTAGCGCCAGAGATAATTCCATCATTTGTTTCAACAGAATAATCGGTTGCTACTGTTGCAGTTCCTCCTTCATTGAGTTTCCAGAAGCCAATCAGGTTTGCATAATTTAAGTGTGTGCTGTCCAATCTTGAACAATGCCATGCCTGAATGGTAGACTCATCCAGCACTGTATTCCAGCATCGCACTTCTGAAATTGAGCCTGAAAAATAGTAGGCACTGTTAGCGTCAGCACCAAAAAACAACTCCGAACTTGTTGTAATATTGCCAATGCCCGAGATGTCTGCGGAGTCAATGAGAATACCATCTTCATACATTTTTAAATACCCAGACCTGTCGAAAGTAGCACAAAGTGAGTGCCATTGATTGTCAGCAATTAGCCCTCCAGTATTAATGTCTACTCTATTTGATCCATCTCCAATATTTATCTTCCACTCGGGCCCAGCTGGATACTTAAACGAGAAAACAAACCCTGCATTAACACCTGAATTCCAATCTTTATTACCTAGAATTGCTACGTCTCCTGAAACACTTGTTTTGACTCTGCATTCTATAGAGAAGTCTTGGCTTGTGCCGAAATCAAAACTACTACTGGAAGGAACTTGAATGTTGTCATCAACGCCGTCAAAATTTAACGCAACGGTGTCTGCTAAACAATTATAAACACTATCGTAGGTTACTGTGCTGTCCTTTTCTATTCGTGCTGTAGCAACATTATTCCCACTGGCGATTACAAACACATTCTGATGTTCTATGGTTGTACCTCCATGAGAATATCCCACACCCCCATGATCGGTAGTGACTAAAACCAACCAATCTTCACTAGCATAATTGGGACGTTGTCTTATCGCTTGTAAAACAGGCGTAATGAGGCCATCTACTGCTTCAATTGCGGAAATGTATTGCGGTACCGTAGGTGAGAAACCAAATGCATGTCCGGCATGATCGACATCATCATAATGTAAAAACATGAAATCTGGATCATTTGAATCTAAAAAGTTAATGGCTTGGTTACTTACATTTAAGTCAGAGCTTTCGTTGATTGTTATGTCTGCATAGCTTTGTATAATCTCATCGTTGATGGGTGCCCAATGACAGATTGATACAGTATTTAACGCCGAATTGTAATCCTCTACTCGTTTAAAAACAGGAGGGTAATTTGCATAATCATTGCCCGCAAAAGAGTTGCTCGTAACCAAATGTTTAGGAGACCATACTCCACATAATATAGCTGACCAGCCTGGGCCACTTACGGTAACGTCGTCATTCAGTGCATCTGGGCTAAATAAACCCGTAGAAATTAAAGAGTCCAATGTAGGAGTATTGGCTTCAAATAATGCATCTGGTCTACAACCATCTATTCCAATAATCATCACCTTTTGTGTTTGGCTAAATACAGATATGACCAACAAGACAGACAGGATAGAAAAGAAATGTTTCATAGAACGAAGAATTAAGAGTGCGAATTAAAATGGACTTTAATTTACAAATTATTTTAGATCTCGGACCAAGGGTGTTTTCTAGTGCTGTTGCACAATCTGCTTTGGTACAGTTATAAATCAAAGTTTAATTAAATTCGAATCCCCATGACGCAAACGTCATCTATTTGTGCCAAACTACCCCTCCATTCATCAAATTCAGTATTGATAAGCTGCTTCTGAATTTCCATATCGTTGTCCGAAATACTAATCAAAAAGCGTTTAAAGTTAGCAGACTTGTATTTCTTTCCTTTTAATCCACCAAATTGATCAACAATACCGTCTGTTAACAAATAAATTGAATCGCCCTTATTGAGTTGAACTTCATGCGCTGTGAAAGCTTCGTTAACTGGATATATCCCAACAGGTTGACTATCCCCTTTTAAAGATTCAATTTCCTGACTATTTTTACGTATAATCCATAGTGGATTGTGTGCCCCTGCCCATTTTAATATCCCAGACTGGTCTTGGTAAGCACAGAGAGAAATATCCATTCCATCCATAATCTCATTTTCGGAACGTTCGAACCTCTCTATTATTAATTCTCTAGTTCGATTTAAAATTTCAGATGGCTCTTTTATATTTTCTTCAATCAATGCTTTGCTGAGTGCACTGGAACAGACTACAGATACCAATGCTCCTGGCACTCCATGTCCTGTGCAGTCTGCAACTGCAAAATAAGTCCAGTCATTCAATTTTTCTACCCAATAAAAATCACCAGAAACAATGTCTTTTGGCCGATATAAAATAAAGAAATCTGAGAGGTATTCATTCACTATTCTTTCTGGTGGTAGAGTTGCCTCTTGTAATCGTCTAGCGTATTGAATAGAGTCCAAAATTTCATCATTTTTTTCTTCAACTTGTTCTTTTTGAGATTCTATAATGCCTTTTTGCCGATTAGTAATTCTAAATCGATTGAATATAAATCCCCCAAAAATAAACGCAAGACTTATCACTCCGAAAAGAAAGTATTTTTGTTGAGTTAATTTTTCATTTTCGGCATCTTTCGTGTAAACTTTTTCCTGTTGAATCTTAATTTCATTGGCACTCACAATACTATCGGCTTGAATCTTTAATAAATATTTTTCATGAATGAATCGCTCCTTTTCTTTCTCGATACCATCTATTTTAGCTAGACTATCTTTTACAGAAATATATTCTTCGTAATTCAATAAAGCATCAATAGAGTTATTAGTTCTTCTCAGGTTTTCGTACAAGTTTTTTAATGTTCTACTGAGCCCATACAAGTCACCTATTTCTGTCTGTATTGACTTTGCTTTTTTATAGGAATGGATTGCATTATTAAAACGCTGCTGTTCTTCCTCAAGATAGCCAATCCTGAAATGAACATTCGCTATCCTATTCTTAATGTTTAGTTTTTTGAAAATCTTTAAGGCAGATTTAAAATTAGCAAGAGATTCGATATAATCTTTGCGGTAAAAATGTACTTCTCCAATGTGGTAGAGTGAAATAGCTTCGCCCTTTAGGAATCCTATTTCTCGTTTTATTTCTAAAGATTTTAAATGATAATCTAAAGCAAGTTCCGGGTTTTCAGTTTGGAAATAGACGGTTGCAATATTGTTATAACATTCTGCGATTCCTTTTTTATCATTTATTTCCAATCTTATTTCTAATGATTCATTGTATTGTTTCAGTGCGTTATCAGACATTTTCATTTTGGATAATGTCTCACCCATAAAGCAAATGGTACTGGATAAGACATCCTTTCTGTTATTAAAATTTTTCATAACAGATAAAGATTTTCTATAAACGTCTAGTGCTTCTTCAAAATTTCCTTGGTTGTGATATAATCTACCTATTTTGTTCAATGAATTGGCTATGCCAGTTGAATC
>CAJQPO010000052.1 GCA_905480225.1 uncultured Flavobacteriales bacterium
CCGAAACCCAGGTAGAGTCTGTCGTATTGGTCATTGAAATAATATTGCCAAAAACCGGCGTGTTCACCGACCATTCGACATAGGCACTAGAAATCGTGTTGTCGTATGAAATCACAGATGTAACGAATTGGTCTACACCAATCAATGGCTCAGTATCTGTGGGTTGATTAGTAATTTCTGTTGTCAATATTGAAGGGAAACTTTGTCTACCATCCAATGTATATTCCCACAGGCCTCGTCCCCATGTAGCCGCTCGTAATGTATTCGATCCGTACATCACTTCAAGCTCCCGAACGGTCACATTGGGCAAGTCCGGATTGTATAAGCTCCAAGCCACTTCTGACATCGCCTTTTTATATACCCCTATTTCAGCTCCGAGGTAAATTGTAGAGGCATCCGTATGATCGATCACTACAGATCGAATAGGCATATCATTTAGATTATAACTTATGTTTTGCCAGGTTACTCCCTGGTCAGTAGTAAGAAAAACTTTCTGGCTGTTATTTTGATGCGTTCCATATGTCACCACAATAACGTTGTCGTCATTTGGATCAAAAGCAACATCTGTGATCGAGCTGTTGGGTAACGAGCCTTGAATGTCTACAAAGGTGTTCCCTCCATCTACAGATTTCTCAATATTCTCGGACCGAGCAACTACAATTATGTCTGTGTTGTTCTCAGCGATCGTTGCATGGCTTATGGTCCCGGTAAAGCTTGGTGTCCCCAACTTCGTCCAGCTCGACCCAAAATCATTGCTCCTGTAGAGCGTGTCTCCTGCATGGTAGACAGTCATTTGATCATTAGGATCGTAGAATAAAGGTGCAACCCATCCGCCGTTTTGCCCGGAAGGGGTGACGCCCTGTTGTGTTATTCCCCCATCTTTTGTTCTTCTTCTACCGCCATATTGAAGACTTCCGATCATCCAGTCGTCGTTTAAAGGATGTATAATGCCTTCCATTCCATCCGCTCCATAAAATTCAACCCAAGAGTTTTCAGTTTTAATACTCGTGCCATTGTCTTGAGACCCAGAAATCGTTCTTTCATGATTCGACTGACTCAATCCCAGATTATAGTTTTCTCGGATAGATTGTCCTTCAAATATGTGCCAGCTGACCCCATTGTCTTTGCTCTTGCACAAGAAGCCATCAGTATTTACCCAAAATACACCGTTTTCACATCTTGACCCTCTAATGTCTGCGTGCACATACGTGCCTGTTGTGTTGTAGTTGGCGTTGCCCTGGCTCCAGATAGTGGCTTGATCAAACGTTTGGCCTTCGTCTGTGCTCATATTAACGTCAATGTTTCCAAAGAGGATGTAATTAGTGTCCCGATCACTCACGGCGAAGGCACCGTAATTAGAAAGTCCGGGGATCGATTGCAAACTAAAGTTTTGCCCTTCGTCGGTAGACTTCCAAACCCCATCACTACTGCCAATATAAACGCAATTTGGACAAGCAGCAGAAACGGATATTTTGATATCACTCGTATTTCCTGTGATCGCACTGGACGTGTTAAATGTGATTCCACCATCAAGCGAAATGTAGATGTGCGTGTCATCACTTGAAGTCACCGCATAAATAATGTCAGGATCTGTCGGATGAAAAGCAATTGCCCTGAAGTCCAACGTTGCAACCGGCATGGTCCATGTCGCCAGGTCATCCGAAGAACGAAACAAGCCTTCCTGAGTACCGATAAAGACCAGATCAGGCACTACGGGATGGTATGCGATTTTATAGATGCTACGATTCGTTCCCATTCCTCCCCAACCCAAATTGGTTGGGTTGAAATTGGTTACTGACCACGTGTCTCCTGCGTCAACTGATCGATAAATGCCATGTGTAGCACCATTATTAGCATTTCTCACATTTATTAAAATAGAATCGTGGTTTGTAGGCGACACAGACATGGTGTTCACACCTGTTGCAAATAAAGAATCTGTAGTGTTTGATGTCCAATTAGCACCACCATCTGTAGTTCTCCAGAACCCACCACTTCTAGAGCCAACATAAATTCTAAGTGTATCGTTGGGGTCAGCGTAAAACGATTCTACCCTCCCTAATCCTGCTGAATAATGCCCTGTAACCTGTTCGATGTAATGTGGTCCTAGCTCCTCCCATCCATTATTAAATAATGCCTTCGAGGCGGGTGGATTGCTCTTCTTAAATGCTTTATAACTATTGGATGTAAAATAAGGATCTACAGTACTTCTATCTCCCGACGGGTAAAACTTAGGTTCGTTCTCAAAAAGCCATCTTTGAAAAGTTTTCCAACCGGAACCCTTGGCTTTCTTATCCTTATTTTGAAAATACTCCTCTGCTTCCTGAACCACAGTATACACGTTCACACCAGGATCATGGATCATCTCTTTCCATAGCTGAGCTGAAGTTGAATAGGCGAAAAATAAAATTGTTACAAAAAGTAGTATGTATTTATTAAAGTTCATGGCAATAAGATATTCACAGCCTGGAACTATCCGAGCTGTTGAATGAAACACCAAGTTAGACATTATACAATTCAAACCCATCGATGAAACCGAAAAACAGGTCGAGATACTATTGTGGAGGCCAAGTACAAACCTGCGTGCACAAATCGAAGCGGTTGTTTTGGAGTTTTGCTCTTCCCCGGCATCTGTAGCTCTCCGGTTTGACTGATGAGTTCATTTAACTCTTTTGATCACAATGAAATTAATCGAAGATTCAAAAAAACCAAGGACTTTATGCCTCTATAAATCCTTAGGGTATTCCAAAAATTAAGTCGGCTCTATAATAGAGCTTCGCTAGGTAATAATATCAATTTTTTGAAGAACGTAAATAATGCAAAAACATTTCCTCACTTGTTTTTTTTATCCTTTCGGAAAGTGGTTCTTTCTATTAGGAAGTTTTACTAAACATAACTTAGTGATTACTAGTAATCTACATGTAACCAATACCTTTTTCATTTCATGACACTTATCATGCGGCCTTTTATCTTTGTGTTATTCATGTCAAATATTATTTGGGCACAGGATTTTAAGTCCGATTTTTATAAGGCTCATATATTCATCGATTATGAAATGTACGAACTCGCCTTACCCGCATTCCTAGAATTAGACAAAAATTATCCAGAGAACTCCAATGTGCAAGCGATAATCGGTTATTTATACTTACTAACGCCTAATCAGAAAGAAAAATCCTTGAAATACTTACAAATAAGCCAAGAGAAGCTTACTCCATATTATAAATTCAGAAATCACAAAGAAGATTGCGCACCGATACAGTCTGTCTGGTTCCTAGGTAAAGCATATCACGAAAATCAGCAGTATGACAGAGCCATCGAGACATTTTTACTCTATAAAGAGGCGTTGCGAAAAGGCAACAAAAAAGACATCAATGAAATCAATATGGATATTCAATTGAGCCAGAATGAGAAAAATAAAGAGTCAAATTCAATTTGATTGACACTTATTTCATCTCAAACGTATCCATAAATTTTGTTGTGAAATCACCTTCGTTGAAACTTTTGTCTTCCATCAACTGTTGGTGAAATGGAATGGTGGTACTGATTCCTTTACCTTCAATGATGTACTCACTCAATGCTCTTTTCATCTTCGTTATTGCTTCCTCTCTGGTTTGAGCAACAGTAATTAGCTTAGAAATCATCGAATCATAATATGGCGATATGGTATACCCCGCATAAACATGCGAGTCAATTCTGATTCCATGCCCCCCAGGTTCATGATAATCTGTAATTGTTCCAGGGCAAGGAATAAATCCTTTACGCGGATTTTCTGCATTAATTCGACATTGAATTGCGTGAAGTCTAGGGGTATATTCAGTTCCCGTAATTTTTTCTCCAGCTGCGAGTTTAATTTGTTCCTTGATTAAATCAAAATTTATCACCTCCTCTGTAATGGTATGTTCCACCTGAATTCTGGTATTCATTTCCATAAAATAAAAATTCCGATGCTTATCAACTAAGAATTCAACGGTACCTACACCTTCGTATTTGATAGCCCTAACTGCCTTTACTGAAGCATCTCCCATAGCTGTCCTGAGCTCCTCAGTCATGAATGGCGATGGTGTTTCTTCTACCAATTTCTGGTGCCTTCGCTGAATGGAGCAATCTCTTTCAGACATGTGACAAGCATTTCCATACATGTCTCCTGCAACCTGTATTTCAATATGCCGAGGTTCTTCTACAAACTTCTCCATATACATGCCGTCGTTTCCAAAAGCTGCTGCTGACTCAGATCGAGCGGAGTCCCAGTGCTCCTCCATTTCAGTTTTAGCCCAAACTACGCGCATTCCTTTTCCTCCGCCACCTGCCGTCGCTTTGATCATAACTGGATAACCAATCACCTCAGCTTGTTTGTATGCATCTTGAAGGTTTTTCAACAAGCCTTTTGATCCAGGAACACACGGGACTTTTGCCTTAAGCATAGTCGTTTTCGCGGATGCTTTATCCCCCATTTTATCAATCATGGCTGCCGAGGCACCAATGAATTTTATACCGTGGTCTTCACAAATCTGCGAGAACTTAGCATTTTCTGAAAGAAACCCATATCCTGGGTGAATGGCGTCTGCATTTGTAATTTCCGCAGCAGCAATAATATTAGCAATTTTTAAGTACGATTCCGAGCTTGATGGCGGACCAATACAAACTGCTTCATCTGCGAACCTGACTGGAAGACTCTCGGAATCTGCAGTAGAATAAACCACAACAGATTTAATACCCATTTCTTTGCAGGTTCTTATTATACGCAGCGCAATTTCTCCTCTATTTGCAATTAGAATTTTCTTAAACATCACGAACTAGGTTAAATTATTATTGAAGACTACTAAATTAAGCAGGCTCAATCCAAAACAAGGGTTGGTCGTACTCAATTGGAGTCGAATCATCAACAAGAACTTTTACAATAGTGCCCGTTATGTCCGCTTCAATTTCATTAAATAGTTTCATTGCTTCTACAACACAAAGCGTATCACCTGCTTTTACCATGTCACCAACTTGAACAAACTCATCCTTATCAGGTGACGGTTTTCTATAAAAGGTTCCAATCATTGGAGAATTAACCACATGATAGCTATCTTCTACAGTTTCCTCGCTTGTGTCTTTGGCTTCTTTAGACTCGGTAGGTGCAGTAGGTGCCGCTGGAGCTGCTACTGCTGGACTTACAGAAGGAACGCCTTGTGCAACCACAGGAGCAGATACAAGGACCTGTTCAGGAGCCTGATTCGTTTTTTTTCTGGCTAATGACTCTGATTTTATGCAAATTTTAAAATCATTTTGCTCAATCGCGACTTCATTCACTCCTGCCTTGGCCACAAATTTTATCAGCTCTTGAATTTCTCTAAGATTCATATGTTACTGTTTTATTTTATTTTCCAGACTCCGAAGAGCTTGTTATTAAATGCTATTGTTCTTACTAAATTGTTGATAAAGATATAAATTCTTGAATAAGCTTAAATGAATAGATTCAACTATTGTATGCCCATTTAATATACATTGACCCCCACGTAAATCCACCACCAAATGCTGCTAAAACAATGTTGTCACCCTTTTTCAATTTATTTTCCCACTCCCATAAACAGAGTGGAATGGTTGCGGCCGTCGTATTGCCATACTTCTCTATGTTAATCATGACTTTGTCGTTGGTCAGTCCCATACGATTTGAAGTCGCATCAATTATTCGAAGATTTGCTTGATGCGGAACGAGCCAAGCGACATCTTCACTAGAAAGGTCATTATTCTCCATAATTTCTGCAGAAACATCGGCCATTTTAGTGACGGCATGCTTAAAAACTGGCCTCCCATCTTGAAAAATAAAATGTCTATTCTCTTGAATATTTTCTGCAGTAATTGGCTCTGCTGAGCCCCCAACTTTTTGAATTAAATGGTCTTTTCCAGTAGCATCATTTTTCATGATATAATCAATTACACCTTCACCGTCTGAGTTGGGCTCCAAAAGAACACCCCCTGCACCATCACCGAAAATAATACAAGTAGCTCGATCTGTATAATCAACTATCGTAGACATTATATCCACTCCAATTACAATAACCTTCTTGTGACGACCTGATTCAATAAACTGTGCACCTGTCGTTAATGCATAAATAAAGCCTGAACAAGCAGCAGCTAAATCAAATCCCCAAGCATTTATTGCTCCTGATTTTTCACAAATCAAGTTTCCTGCAGAAGGAAATTTATAATCACCGGTAATAGTACCTACTACGATTACATCAATTTCCTCCGGTGAAATCCCTCTTTTTTCACAAATACCTTTAACTACTTCAGCCCCAAGGTCTGATGCTGCTTGCCCATCTGAGACTATCCGTCGTTCTTTGATTCCTGTTCTCGTTGTAATCCACTCATCATTTGTGTCAACCATCTTTTCCAGGTCAGCATTAGAGAGTACTTTTTCGGGAACATAGCCATGTAATGCTGTAATGGCGGCTGTAACTTTTTTCATTTAGTTAAACGCTTGTTTAATTTTTAGTGGAAGTTCCGCCAAAGTAACGGTTTTTGAAGCTATAATCATATTTTTTATTGCTCTTGGACTAGAAATACCGTGTCCGATTAAAACATTTGAATTGATTCCAAGAACAGGTGTTCCTCCATAATTTTCATAATTGAACCTTTTAAAATAATCATCCATAAGCCCTCTTTTGCTAATTAATTTAAAAAACGCTTCCGCTTCTTTCAATACAACATTGCCAGTAAATCCATCACATACAACTACGTCTGCAGAACTATCGAATAAATCCCTTCCCTCAATATTACCGACAAAATTAAACTCAGTGGTTTCTTCCATTAAGCGATATGTTGCTTGGGTTAGTAAATTTCCTTTTTCTCGTTCCTCGCCTATATTAAGCAGGCCGACCTTAGGGTTTTCAATCCCTAAAGCATGTTCTGCATACAAGGATCCTATTACTGCAAATTGATAGAGTACATCGGGTTTGCAATCTGCATTAATTCCAACATCGAGAATAATCCCTCTGCTACCGTCCTCTTTCGGAAGGTCTGAAGCAATAGATGGCCGAATAACACCTGGAATTGACCTCACTACGTGCATGGAACCAACGAGCATTGCACCTGAATTTCCAGCGCTTGAAAAGGCATCTAAAGTGCCCTTTTTTAACATGTGAAATCCTATTGCTATACTGGATTTTGTTTTTCTTGAAATTGCGCGAGCAGGATGTTCATCCATTTCAATAACCTCTTCCGACGCAATAATTTCAAATGCGTCATGGGGTTGATTTTCTCTATCAAGAATTGCTTTGATTTTATCAATATCGCCAATCAGAACTAGCGTATCTTCTTGGTCCAAGTCTTCCAATGCAGAAATTGCACCCAAGACTGTAGATTCGGGGGCGAAGTCACCACCCATAATGTCTAAACCGATTCTCACAGTAGCAAGCTACGAGTAATTAGGAAATAAAAAAACTGTGGATAAGAAATTACAGTTCCGTTTCTTTTTCCATCACCACTTTACCTTTATAGTAAAGTTTTCCTTCTGACCAATGAGCACGGTGATACAAATGTGCTTCCCCAGTAGTCGGACAAGTAGCTATTTGCTGACTTTCCGCCTTATAATGGGTTCTCCTTTTGTCTCTTCTTGTTTTAGACTGTTTACGTTTAGGATGTGCCATTTTATCTCTTTTTAATTTTTCTTTTTCAATTTATTTAGTGCTGCCCATCTTGGATCAACACCGGAGTTGTCTTCTGAATCTTTTTCTGATTGATTCTCAGTAATTAAATAATTATCTAATGTTTTCATTACATCTTGATTGCACGAGCCTTCTAGATGCGTTTTTTTTACTGGAAGCGAGAGCTGAATGAATTCAAATATAAATTTTCGAATATCTATCTGGTACTCTGAGGGGGGCAAATAAATTATTTCCTCTGTATTTTGTAACTCCATTTCTGAGAATTTTGCTATTAAGCTATACTCTCCATTCGCTTCTACTTCAGTTGGATAAGAACACCTGTCACAAGGAACGGTGACCAAACCTGAAATTTCAAAAGTCAAAACCAACATTGTACTTTGTTTTTCCAAAGTCAAATTGACGTGGCAATTGGCCTTTTCAATTTCTAAATAATCATCAGATTCAAAGAACGTTTCCGTCACCTCAAACGAAAATTCATGAACACCTAGCTTCAAACCTGTAAAGGGTATCTTATAGTGTTGTTTCCTCACTCGTTTAGTTTAAGGGAGTGCAAAGATAATTAAATAGCTGATTTTACAAAAGTCTGTGAACGAATCTTTCTTGTAGCGAGCTTTATTTAAGAGGAGCCAATGAAACCTCCTTCTGAAATGCTCGATTTAAATAGACATCTCGAGCTAGAAATACAGCACTCTGAAATGAGGTTAAAGAAGCCGTTCCTTTTCCCACTAAATCGTATGCCGTTCCGTGATCAGGAGACGTCCTAACAATTGGTAATCCCGCAGTATAATTAACTCCACGTCCAAATGTTAATGCCTTAAAAGGTATTAATCCCTGATCGTGATACATGGCAAGAACGGCGTCAAAATTTTTAAAGCCCGTACTACCAAAGAATCCATCTGCAGAATAGGGGCCAAAAGCCAAAATACCCATCTCCGAAGCGCGTTTAATGGCGGGGGTGATTATGTCCTTTTCTTCACCACCCAATAGCCCTTTTTCCCCAGCATGGGGATTAAGACCCAACACTGCTATTTTTGGACGGTTAATTACAAAGTCTTGAATTAATGAGGAATTCATCTGAATAATTTTTTCTAGAATATTCTCTTGGGTTAACGTTTGTGCCACTTTATTAATTGGAATATGCCCAGTTACAATACCCACTCTTAAATTGTCGCTACACATAAACATCAGCGCATTTTCAACATTAGATAATTTTGCTAAATACTCTGTATGCCCCGGAAAGTCGAATCCTTCAGACTGAATATTGTCTTTATTTATAGGCGCAGTAACCAAAACATCAATTCTATTGGATGCCAAATCCGTAGTTGCTGCTTCGAGCGATTTAAACGAGCATTCACCCCCTTCTTTTGTCGACGATCCCAACTTTAAACTGGTGTCGTCGCTCCATAGCTTAACAATGTTCAGTTTATTTTGAACGAGATTGCGTGCGTCATTAATTTCCGTGAAAGCAATTTTATCTACCCCCAAGCCTTCTTGGTGCGCATTAAGTACTCCAGCGGAGCCATATATAACGGGAGTAATATTACTCATCATCCGAGAATCTGCAAATGCCCGTACAATAAGCTCCGGACCTATTCCATTAACATCACCTATCGAAATTCCAACTCTTACATTTTTGGCCATCGTTCGCGAACTTTATTAACACTTGTTTTTGAAAAAGGTATACATCAATCGCACTCCAATTCCTGATCCACCCTGAGTTCTGTAATGAGATGCTGCACCAAGCCAGGCCGGGCCCGCAATATCCAAATGTATATATGGATCGTTAGTGAAACATTCCAAGAATTTTCCTGCTGTTATTGCTCCAGCTTCTGGTCCTCCTAAATTCTTTATGTCCGCAATTTTAGATTTGATTTGATCTCCATATTCTTCCCAAAAGGGAAACTGTACAATTCTTTCGTATACTTCTTCGCCCGCTTCATTCAACTGAATGAACTCCTCATCATCCGCGTTACCCATAGCGACAATACCAACCGAACCAATCGCCCGGGCAGCTGAACCTGTCAAGGTAGCCGCATCAACAACCAATTCAGGCTTATACTGTTCGGCGAAGCTCAAAGCGTCAGCTAAAATCATTCTGCCTTCAGCATCCGTATTTAAAACTTCAACTGTTTTCCCATTATACATGGTTACAACGTCTCCAGGAGCATATGCAATTCCTCCGGGACGATTGTCAGTAGCCGGAATTAAGCAAATAACATGTATCGGTAACTTATTGGAAGCAATGGCGCTCATGGTGCCAATCATCATAGCCGCTCCAGCCATATCGCATTTCATAATGTCCATGCTGTTGGGGGTTGGTTTTAAGCTCAGTCCACCCGTATCATAAACGACACCTTTTCCAACAATAACGTAAGGCCGGGAATTAACTGCATCAGTAGGTTTCCATTCTAAAATAGAAAAAGTAGCAGGTTCGACACTGCCCTGATTGACTGCTAATAGACCACCCATCTTCAGCGATTTTATTTTAGCCTGATCAAAAACTTCGACCTTAAACCCCGTGCCTGCACCAATTCTTTTAATCTCTTCTGACAATTGCTTAGCCGTTAAAAACGACTGAGGTTCATTCACCAAATCTCTGGTCTCATAGACTGCTCGAAGTAGGTTATTTAATTCTGTCAATTCTTTTTTATTTATCTCATCATGACATACCTCGATAACAGATAATTTATTTTTCCGTTTTTTTGCATCTCCGAAATACTTTAAAAACTGGTAATTAGCCAAATAGATGCCCTCTACCATAGCCAAGATTTCGGAAGCACCCACAGTGCCACATAAGTGTACTTTTTTTATCCTTTCTGCAATGCAATATTCAACGAGTTTTGCGCCTCTTTCTCTTACTTTTTCGAGATTCTCCTTCCTTTCTAACAATTCTACAATCGAGTAATGACCGTCATGATTAATCGCCATGCTCTTTTTTTTCCCCAGCTCTTTTTTAACGTATTCCTTCGTTTTTTTAGCAAGACTCAATGAGGAAACTTCAGCTACAGCATTCACTAAAGATATTTGAACAGAATCCTTTCCTGGGTATTTAACATTTTTAACATTCATAAGAATACGTTTTTAGAATTGATAAAAGTAACGATTTCGGCACATCAATTGTTCCCTAATAGACAAATCATAGTTAAACTACTAATCAATCGCCTAATTTGAACCCCCTCTACAAAATAAAAACGCTAAATTTGTGTTTAAATCATGCTGCGGCCAATTGAATGAAACATCTCTGTATCATATTTTTTCTATTTACCCCCATTTTGATGATGGCTACACACAATAGGGGCGGAGAAATTACGTACACGCATTTATTCGGTACAACCTATGAATTTACAATTACAACCTGTACAAAAACCTCAAGTCCAGCTGATAGACCAGAACTAGAAATTCAATTCGGAGACGGGGATTTAGATACTGTTGAAAGGCTCTCTATTAGCTTAATCCCAGGATATGATGCCCAAAAAAACATCTATGTAATTACCCACACGTATGTTGGGTCAGGCACTTTTCAGATATGTGTAAGTGACCCCAATCGGAATGGCGGAATAATTAATATTGGTGGTTCACTAGACTCTGACAATGTTGCTTTTTCTATTCAGTCTCAATTAGTGATTAGTCCCTTTTTAGGTGCTCCTAATAATTCAGTGACTTTTGGAGATTGTCCTTGTCCAGAGTATGCTTGCGTTAATTTTGCATATTGTTATAATCCTGAAGCAATTGATTCAGATGGAGACAGTCTTGGCTATGAGTTAGTTGTTCCTTTAGATGACAATTGTGCGCCTTTATTTCTAGGCGTTAATTACACCTACCCGAATACTCTTGGAGGTGGAGGAATTTCTTTGAATCCCGCCACTGGTGATTTTTGTTGGAACAATCCTGGTCTTGTTGGCGAGTTCAATATTGCCATAAAAATAACCGAATATCGCAATGGCAATGCAATCGGTTATGTCATCAGAGATATTCAAATTACGGTAATTAGTGGTTGTGATAACGTTCCTCCTGAGATAACACCAATCCCAGATGTATGTGTTGTTGCCGGAGAAAATATTTCATTTAATGTTTTGGCAACAGATGCCGATGCAGGTGATAACATTACCATTGAAGCTTCTGGTCTGCCTCTTTCTGTCAGTTCAAGTCCTGCCATTTTCAATTCTGTTACTGGTCCTGCGCCACAAACAAGTATTTTTTCTTGGAATACGAATTGTAGCCACATCCGCTTTTCTGACTACCAATTGTTTTTTACAGCAGAAGATAATGGACTTCCAGAGCTGTCCTCGACACAAACCATGAATATTACTGTAATACCTCCCCGAATAACGGGACTGACCGCGTTACCATTAGGTAACACTGTTACACTATCTTGGGAGCCAAGTGATTGTGCTGAGGTATGCGAGGGGTACAACATCTACAGAAGTGTTGGAGGGGGCACTATCCCGAATGATCCCTGTTGTTATAATTTAGATTTAAGCCTCTATAACTATCAGCTTGTTGGTTCTGTTTCAGGGTCAGGAACGACTTCGTTCATCGATAATACAGGACTGACTATAGGGAATCAGTATTGCTATGTGGTTACAAGCATTTTTGAAAATAATCAATTAGAAAGCTGCCCGAGTGATTCAGTATGCACTTCTTTGCTCCAAGATGTTCCAATCATTACGCATGTATCAGTCTTAGAAACGGATGTTGTTGCAGGAATCGACTCTATTAGGTGGGTAAACCCAACAGAACTTGATACGCTATTAGTTCCAGGCCCCTATTACTACAAAGTCTTCCACGGAACTGGATTTACAGGTGCAACCACTTTAGTACATACGACCAGCTCTGTTCCTTCTTTATCCCTGTTAGACACCTTTTTTGTTCATAATAGCATCAATACTGTTAGCGACGCCAATAACTATAGAGTTGATTTATTTGCAACCGTTAATGGTGTCCCCGATTCGTTGGTTGGCGGAACTAATTTTGCTTCCTCTGTGTTCTTGTCGTCCACGCCAAATGATAACCGTATTACATTAAGCTGGGCAAAACAAGTACCGTGGATAAACTCAAGTTATGATGTTTTCCGATCAGATACCTTTAGTGGTCCTTTTGTATTTTTAGGTTCAACAACAAACGATTTCTATACAGACAGTAATTTATATAATGGGAAGGAATATTGCTACTACGTAGAAAGTACAGGTAGTTATTCTGTTCCTGGCATCGTCTCTCCATTGTTAAACTTGTCTCAAAAGACATGCGACATACCTGTTGACTTGACTCCTCCTTGTTCGCCCACGGTTACGATTATACCCGACTGTGCAAACGAGCTCAGCACTTTGGTATGGAATAATCCCAATAATTCATGTGCTG
Organism: uncultured Flavobacteriales bacterium; assembly: GCA_905480225.1. GTDB lineage: Bacteria > Bacteroidota > Bacteroidia > Flavobacteriales_D > Parvicellaceae > UBA10066. The sequence continues at coordinate 13,005 of CAJQPO010000052.1, forward strand.
ATGATGTAACCTCCTATACGATTTACTACACAGATACCGTTGGTGGAACCTTCAGTGCTATTGGGACAACTACCTCAGCATTAGACACTACTTTTGAGTTTTCTAATAATGGTTCAATTGCTGGTTGTTATTATGTTACTGCTACAGACTCTATTCAATATAGTAATGAAAGTGATAGCGGAAATGTAGTTTGCGTTGATAATTGTCCTATTTATTTTCTACCCAATGTTTTCACACCCAATTCAGATGGGCAAAATGATTTTTTCATTCCAATATTGCCGTACAAGTATATCAAGGATATTGATATTCAAATATACAATCGATGGGGACAGGTTGTATATGCAACTACTGATCCTATGATTAGGTGGGATGGCACAGTTCAGGAAAGTGGTGGGCCCGCTCCAGATGGTGTTTATTACTACGTATGCATTGTTAATTCAATTCGATTGGCTGGAATTGTGCCCATCGAATTGTCTGGCGTATTTCATCTTTTTAGAACAAACAGTACAGGAAACGGAAATTAATATGTTCACAGGAATCATTGAAGAGCTAGCGATACTGCGCAAAATTGAAAAAGAAGACACTAACATTCATTTAACGTTTTCATCTAGCATAACCCATGAATTACAAATTGATCAAAGTCTTGCTCATAATGGTGTTTGCCTGACTGTTGTTGCTATTTCTAATGACGAATATACGGTAACGGCAATTCAAGAAACTCTCCAGAAAACAAATTTGGGTGCCTTGTCAATCAAAGACAGAGTAAATTTGGAGAGGTGCACGAGGTTAGGTGCAAGACTGGATGGCCATATTGTTCAAGGCCACATTGACACAACTGCACGTTGTACAAAAATTGAAGAACTTAGCGGAAGCTGGAAATTTACTTTTACATACTTGCCGAATACGGAATTCATTACCGTAGAAAAGGGCTCCATAACCGTTAATGGAGTTAGCTTAACTGTCGTCGATAGCGTAGCTAATCAGTTTTCCGTCTGTATTATACCTTATTCATTCGATAACACTACTTTTAATTCAATAGTCGTTGGATCTGATGCCAATATAGAATTTGATATTATTGGAAAATACGTCGCTAAACTTCAGGGTCAGCAAGTGATAAAATAAACTGTTCTATTCTCCTCGCGTCAAACCCACATTCTTTTTGCAAATCTTCCTGTTCCCCGTGTTCAATAAATCGATCTGGAATCCCCAATGAATATACTTTTTGACTGTACCCATTGGTATTCTTCCACTCTAAAATCGCAGAAGATAGCCCACCTATCAATGTGCCGTCTTCAACCGTAATAATGGTCTCGTGATTTTCAAAAACATCTACCAACATTTCATCATCAAGAGGTTTCAACGAACACATATCATAATGTGAAAATTGATGTCCTTTTAAAAGAACTTCTTGAACAGAATTCCCAGGGTGACCCAAAGATAGAATTGCCATGTTACCTGTTTTAGAAAGTAATCTTCCTTTCCCAGCTTCTATATCCCTAAAAGGTTGATTCCAATCCAAGTAGACTCCTCTTCCTCTAGGATACCTGATTACTACGGGGCCTTTCATGATCAATGCAGCCTTCATCATATCTCGTAACTGAAGCTCATTCATAGGGGCGAGTATCGTTATATTTGGAATGGCTCTTAAAAATGCCAGGTCAAAAGCTCCTTGGTGCGTAGCGCCATCACTTCCCGCAATTCCCGCTCGATCAACGCAAAATATGACGTGCAAATTTTGTAAAGCAACATCATGTATCAGCTGATCATAACCCCGCTGGAGGAAGGTAGAGTATATACTGCAAAACGGAATCATGCCATTTTTGGCCAATCCCGCTGAAAAAGTAATTGCGTGCTGTTCTGCAATTCCCACATCAAAAAACCGATCAGGAAAAATGTGAGCAAACTTACTCATCCCTGAACCCGCAGCCATGGCTGGTGTTATTCCGATTACATTTTGGTTTTCTGACGCTAATTCAATTAACGTTTCCCCAAAAACATCTTGATATTTGGGGGGCAAGATGTCCGAATTATTTTGCCTACAGCCCGTTTTAGAATCGAATTTTCCAGGTGCATGCCAGGTGGTTGCGTTACCTTCTTCTGCAGGTAAAAACCCATTTCCTTTCTTGGTTTTAATATGAAGTACATGTACTCCTCTTCTGTACTTTTCCTTAGAAAGTTCGTTAATCAATATGCCTAAATCATTTCCATCGATAGGTCCACTGTATTTAAATCCCAGGCTAGTAAATAGATTGTTATCTGGATGTATCGTCTTTAAGTGGGTGTCGATTGCACCAACATTTGGGTCAATAGACATACCATTATCATTGACGATAATTAGTAAATTAGCTTCCGATAATGCCGCATTATTTAACCCTTCAAATGCCAACCCTCCAGTCAATGCTCCATCACCGATTACAGCAATGTGAAGTGCTTTTTTACCCTTCAATGAATTTGCTTCTGCCAGACCTAATGCCGCGGAAATAGATGTGGAAGAATGTCCTGTCCCGAAAGCATCAAACTCACTTTCTTCAATTTTTGGGAATCCTGATATTCCACCCTTTTGCCGAATACTGACGAACTCATCTCTCCTCCCTGATAAAATTTTATGTGCATAAGATTGATGACCTACATCCCAAACAATTTGATCTCCTGGGGTATTAAAGACTTTGTGAAGCGCAATGGAAAGTTCTACGGCACCCATACTGGATCCAAAATGCCCAGCATTATTAGCCATTACCGAAATAATCAATGTCCTGATTTCTCTTGCTAACACAAAAAGTTCATCTAAGCTAAGCTCCTTAAGCTGACTTGGATGGTTCACGATATGTTCTGTCAATAACGCCACAAGGTTGCAAAGGTAAGAACTAAATAAATTTGATTATAAAATGCCTCATCAGATGCCACTTCTCATGGTCCAGCCTCCTTTTTTGAATACCCATCGCTTTAATCTGAAAAGCAAATAATACGTTACCGGAATAACCACCAATGTTAAAAAGGTGGCGAATGTCAACCCATAAATAATTGTCCAGCTCATGGGGCCAAAAAACATAACATTATCTCCACCGATGAAAATCCCGGGGTCATTTGTTGAAAACCAGGCTACAAAATCTATGTTTAATCCTGTAGCAAGAGGTAGCAAGCCTAGAATTGTCGTGATTGCGGTAAGCAAAACCGGTCGCAACCTGGTTTGTCCACCTTTTATTATGGCATTTTTAACTTCCAAAACTGGCAGCTGTTCGATTTCAGAAAGGCCCAGATCTTCTTTTCGTTGTTTGCGAATTAAATTGGTATAGTCAATCAGTACAATGGCGTTGTTAACGACAATACCTGCTAAAGAAATAATGCCAATCATTGTCATAATAATAACAAAATCTTGTCTGAACACGACCAATCCTAAAAATACACCTGTTAAGCTCAAAACGACAGCAAGTAAAATAATAGCAGGTGCTGAAAACGAATTAAACTGAGTTACGATGATCAGCAAAATGAGAAAAATGGCAATGACAAGTGCTGTGCTTAAAAATCCCATCTCCTTCTCTTGCTGTTCCATTTGGCCCGTAAATTTTGCATTAAAACCATTAGCCGAAAACTCTTCACCAGCATCTGATTGCAGAAATCGCTCTAATTCAACCTTCATTTTGGCAACGACTTCAGTAGGGTTTGCGCCCTCAACAACGCCTGATGAAACCGTAATCATATTCTTCAAGTTTTTTCTTTTTACCGATCCATAAGTAACTTTCTTTTTCGGCGGGTTGACTACTGAACGAATTGGCACACTCAATTTCTTGCCTCTATTGTTCATGAAAATGATTTTTTGATCCAATAGAGCATCAATATCACCACGAAATTCTTTTCCGAATCGAAGCGCTACATCATAATTTTTATCCCCTTTTTTAAATGTTGCGATGTCTTTCCCAAACAACGAGGTTCGCAACGCTTGAGCAACACCACTGGTTGACACTCCTGCTGCATTGGCCTTCTCTTTATCTACGATAATGGGCAATTCCATCTTGCCCGTCTCTACATTTAATTTAAGTTTTGCAACACCATCTACAGGATTCAACTCCAAATGCTTTTTGACAGATTCAGCCTTTCTTAAAAGCACTAAATAAGGTAAATCAGGCCTTCCGGTAATCTCAATATTAACAGGAGGTTCTTGAGGTGGGCCTTCTTGGTTTTTATCTGCTACTATTTTTACGTCCAAACTAAAAGGAGCATTTAAAACCGCTGTATCAAGCATCTTTTTAAAATCACTCGTTTCACGACCGTTTCTATCTTTGAATTCTGTAAATGAAATGGTAATTCTCCCCTTGTGCGGGGTCGATCCGAATTGCGGCCCTGCCATTGGATCACTGGTGCCTTCCCCTACTTGCTCGATGACGGATTCGATGAAAATAGATTGCCCTGTAGTATCCCTCCCTTCCCTTACTTCTTTTGCGAAAAAAGCATCAGCTACATCGTCTACTATTTTCTTTGCCCTTAGTGTAGTTTCATTGGTTTTAACAATATCAGTGCCAACAGGGTGTTCAATAAACACGTTTACATACTGTGGCTGATTTTCCGGAAAAAAGAGGATTTTAGGTGGAAGCACACCTACCAAGACAAAAGAAATAATCAACAAGGTAAATGTCCCAACCAAAACCCAGATAGGCCTCCAATTTTTTAGACTCTTTGTTAAAAAATTAGAATACCTTCTTTCGAATGATGGCAAAATTCTTTGCTGAAAAAACCGAGTCCCTGGGGATAAAATCAATAAATTTAATACCGAAATACCTCCGATAATTAAAAATAAATTACCCCAGCCAATAGATCCTGTCATTTGAAATAGAATACCCATTCCAATTCCTATTGCACCTACAAACATCACTATTTTTGCCCTTGGTTTTTTTTGCTCTACTTTCATCGCAACCGCTGTTAAAACAGGATTGATTACAAGCGCGACAAATAGCGAAGATCCTAACACAATCATCAGGGTAATTGGCAAGTACTGCATGAACTCGCCCATAATGCCGGGCCAAAGTGCTAGTGGAACAAATGCGGCTAACGTAGTGGCTGTAGATGCGATTATTGGCCAGGCGACTTCTCCTACGCCTTTTTTTGCAGCTTCAATTCGGGAATGCCCTTCGTCCATCCATCTGTACACGTTTTCCACAACCACAATACCATTGTCTACAAGCATTCCCAATGCCAAAACCGAGGAAAAAAGCACCATGATATTTAAGGTTACACCAAACATATTTAACAATGCAAAAGACATAAACATAGATAGCGGTATTGCAACGCCAACAAAAAGTGCGTTCCTTGAACCAAGAAAAAACAGAAGTACCAAGACAACTAAAATGACCCCAAATATGATGGAGTTTTCAAGATTGCTAACCTGATCTCTAATCTGAATACTTTGATCATTGGTATACGATATTTCAATGTCTTCAGAAATTACTTTTTCGTCAACTAATTTTGCCACTGTAGCTTTGACCTTATCAATGGCTTCCAATAAGTTTTCGCCTCCTCTTTTCTGCACATCTAACATAACAACAGGAAATCCATTCTGACGCGCATAGCTGGTCGTATCAGCATCTCCAAAATAAATGTCTGCAACTTCATATAAGTGGACACTATTTCCTTCTTCGCTTTTTACTACCAAACTGTCAAACTGATGCGCTTTTTTAAACTTTTCACCTACAATTACAGCTTGGTCTACACCGTCGATAGATAGGTTTCCTGCTCCCATGTTCATGTGGCCCGCTCGAATAGCATTTTCTATATCACTAAAACTTACCCGTTTAGCTTCCGCATCATCCCGTCTTATTTCAATATTTAACTTCTGCTGTTGAACACCGCGAATATTCACCTCAGAAATAGACTCTATGGCTTCAATTTCTTCTTCTAAAATTTCTGCTTTTGAATTCAACTTATCCACTGGGTAATCTCCTGATAGATTAATGTTTACCACAGGAAATTGAGTCACGTCCATTTTTTGGATGGTTGGCTCCGAGGGCAAATCTTTTGGGAACTCTTTGTCTGATCGGGCTTCCTTTACTGCATTGTCTACCAGCTCTTTCGCTTCATCCGGAGTTACTACAAAATTAAACTTGACTTGTATAGATCCATAGCCTTGAATGGATGTAGAAGTGATTTCATCGATGTTTTTAATGGTGTTGATTTCATTTTCAATTGGCCTGATAATTTTATCTTGAATAATTTCTGGCGAATTTCCAGGATAAGGAACTCCGACATAAATTTCTGGAATTTGAATTTCTGGAAAACTTTCTCTTGGCATCGAGAGGTAGGAGATTAACCCGCCAATTACCACAATAGCAATAATCAGAAATACAGTTTTTCTATTATTAACCGAAATTGTAGAAAGACCGAATTCTTTTTTTAAATTCTCTTTATCTATCTGGTTAATGGTCGATTTTTCGTGGTTTTCCATCATGATTACTGATTTATCAATTCCTCAACCTCAAGTCCATCATAAACCGATTGACTCCCTTGATTAATTACATTCATCCCCTCTGCCAGTCCACTCATAATTTCAGTAAATCCACCATAGGTCATGCCTGGTTCAACAGCCATTGATTTAACCAAAAAATGCTTGTCCTCTTTTTGTCCAACAAATACAATGTCTCTACCTTTAGAATCTTGCGTTATTGCACTTGAGGGCACTACAATTGCAGAATCCTTGACGTAATCTCGAATTCTGATTGTAGCAACCAGATTTGGGATAAACTGATCGTTTTTTGGCAAGTTGACGCGAATTTTTAGTGTTCTATTTGTTGGATTAACAAACTTTCCAATACTTGAAATTTTCAAATCATCTACCACTACGTCTAATGCACTAAAGGAAACTGAGGCACTATTTTCGGTATTTAACCTACTTAAATAAAATTCTGAAATATCCGCAGCAACATGTACTTTTTCAAGACTAATTAATCTTGCCACGGGGACACCGGGTGGCGATAACTCTCCCACAACAGGAATCAAGTCCTCAATATATCCAGTAAAAGGAGCAACTAAAGTCGACTTCCCCGCTTGAGTATTCAGGGTTTCTATTGTTTTTTGGAGTGTCTTGTATTGCCCTTCAGCCTGCTTGACATTGAACTCTGATGCAACTCCTTGATCATAAAGCGTCTTCTGTTTGTTGAAGTTATATTCTGCTAGTGTCAGTTGCTCTTCAAGTTCATTGATGTTTGAAGCTATAAGCGCAGCATCAAATGAAGCAATAACTTGCCCTTTTTTGATCATCTGCCCCTCCTCTACATTTAATGTCTTGATAACGCCTCCAACCTCGGGAATTAAGAGGACATTTTGATCCGATTCAACGTACCCTTGGGCAGCAAAATAGTGCTCAAATTGAGATCTTGTTGTTTCAAACAAAGTCACTTTAGGATAAATGACCTTCTTTATAGTGTCTAGTTTTTTTATTCTAAGGTCGATTTTTTTGATAGAATCTTGAAACCTCGACTTATCTGCTTTTAATTGAACAAGTGAAGCATTTTCACTCGAGCTATTCGTACAAGCTTCATTCAAGACTAAAGAAAGAATAATTAGTGCACTAAACTTAATGTATTTCATGTTTCCAAGATTCAGAGTAGACTTATTCATTTATGGTTAATTTATCTAGTTCGAGTTTTGATTTAAGCATCTGATATGCTGTATTAATATAGTCCGATTGAGCTTGTATAAATTGATTTTCAATTTGTGTGAAATCAGTACTTGAGATGATTCCCTCTTTGAATTTAATCTGACCACTATTCAATATTCTTTCTGCTATATTCATTCCTTGCTTATTACTCTGCATCAAATCCCAGGAAGCTTTTAAATTCACTTTTACATTTTTTACTTGTAACCGCAAGCCTTCCTCTACTGATCCAATTAAGAGCTCCGTTTTGTCTCTGGTTAGCTCCGCTTGTTTGACTTTTGAGTTTCGTTGACCAGAGCTGAAAATCGGCAAATTCAGATTAACTCCCCAAATATTTGCAGGGTACCATGGTCTGTTACTGAAAAAATTAAACTCATTTCGATAGGCTTGTTGTTGTGTTTGAAAAAATGCAGCCAAACTAGGAATTCCGGCTGCTTGCTCGTTCTTAATATTTAATTCATCCAATGCTAATTGCGTTTCTAAAAGTTGCACATCAATATTTTTAGCTGCATCAAATTGGGTTTCCAAATATTTACCCGGATCAAAGCCATTTAAAAAAGTACTCAAAGAATCAGAAGCCGCAATTTGTTTTTCAAGGTTGAAGCCCATTTTTAATTTCAGTAAATCAGTAGCTAATTCATTTTGTTTCCGTGCCAAAACGAGACTGTTTTCTAATCTTTTGAAATTTAAAGCCATTTGGTCCGCCTCAGTTTGCTCCAAAACTTTTTCATCTGCTAATATTTGAATATCAGTCATTAATTTCTGCAGCTTGTCTTTTGTCTTTACTAGAATTTCAACTTGTTCTCTAGATACAACAACCATGTAATAGGCGTCTTCTACCTCTTCCTTGGCTATTTTCTCTGATTTTACGAGGCTTTGTTGTGAGACCTGAGTAAACATCTGCACCGCTTTTAGACCAATTAAGTACCGACCATCGAAAAGTAATTGAGAAACCGTTAAGTTAGCTGAAGCAGTATATTCCGTACCAAATTGAACCTCCATCATTTCATTCTCAGGGGCAAACGGGTTGAATGCTTTCGCGGGAATAACCTGAGTAGGAATGTCGATGAACTGCTGAAATCCCGCTTCTGCATTAATTTGAGGTAACCCAATAGCTTTCGTTTCCCAGACTTTTCGACTTGCAATGTCCACGTCAATCTGCGCACTCTTAACAGAAGAGCTGTTTTCAACGGCTGCTTTCTTTGCTTCTGACAAGGAAAACGACTCTTGCGAGACGACCGTGTTGATTGAAATTAAAAAAATGCCTAAACAAAGTGTTTTTATCATAATCAAATAGTTAAAAATTCGAATGGTCTTTTTTCATTTTCTGAGCCAAATATATATTGCCTTTTTCATTGGACACCCCTCTTATGTGGTACCTCATTAATTCTAAAAAAACTTCGAAAAAAGTAAATTTTCCGACTGGGAAAATAGACGAATCAAAAATGCAATCAATTTTATGAATGTAGAGCTGAGAAATTACTTCTGCATTAAGGTTGTCTCGATAAATGCCTTCCTCAACTCCTCGCACTAAGTTTTGCTTTACACAATTCAGAATAAAGTTTTCTTTATGCTCAGAGAATACCGTCCATGCTTCTGGATAATACTTTTCCAAATCATAATGAAAAGAGGGGTTTATTTGCTGTAATTTTTGACCCAGCATTTCACTGACCCGCATCAATTCATCTATCGCATTTTCAGCATTTTCTATGGCATCATGAACCACTACCTTATCTAATTCGGAATGTCCTTCCAAGACTTTTACTACCAAGTCTGACTTATCTTTAACAAACTTATAGAGGGTTTTTTTAGAAATCTTTAGCTCCTTAGCTATGTCATCCATGGTTACCGATTTTACTCCATAACGCCAGAAAACAGTCTCCACCCTTGCTAATAATTCAATTAATTTATCATCCACGGCCGCAAATGTAAAGAAATAAACACTACGGAAACGTTTTTATTCATTTATTGTTTCCTGAGTGTAAAACCAAAGGGCGAAATCCATTTTTGCTTGTTTTACATGGCTAACCTAAATATTTCGAGATAGAAATATGAAAATATTAATCTTGTTTTCATGAAAGTTTGTTCTTTTGTATCCTAAGCCTATGGTTATGAAACGAAAGAAAATAAAATCACTTATTGAGTCGGGGGCAATTGGAAGCCAGGTAAAAGTCAGCGGATGGGTTAGAAGCTTTAGAAACGATCGATTTATTGCAATCAATGATGGATCTTGCATTAAAACAATGCAAATTGTAATCGAATCAGAAAAACTATCTCCGAACTTACTTACACAGATTACCGTTGGTTCTGCAGTAACCGTATCTGGTCAGGTAGTCGAATCACAAGGGCGTGGCCAAACCATAGAAATTCATGCTGACGACATTCAAGTTATTGGACATGCGGAAACTGAGGCAGTATCTAAAACAATACTACAACCAAAAAGACATTCTTTAGAAACACTAAGAGAACAGGCACACTTGCGATTTAGAACCAATACTTTTGGTGCTGTCTTTAGGATTAGGCATCACTTGGCATTTGCCATTCATAAATTTTTTAACGACCGTGGGTTTTTCTACTTGCATGCTCCAATTATTACTGGTTCTGATGCGGAAGGAGCGGGCGAAATGTTTAAAGTTACTTCCATGGATTTAAAATCAATTCCTAAAAATGATGTCGGTGAAGTTGATTTCTCAGAAGACTTTTTTGGTAAAGAAACACACTTAACCGTATCCGGACAACTGGAAGCAGAACTGGGCGCTTTAGGATTAGGTCAGGTTTATACGTTTGGCCCCACATTTCGTGCAGAAAATTCCAATACGTCTAGGCATTTGGCTGAATTTTGGATGATTGAACCAGAAATTGCATTTGCCGATCTAGAAGACGACATGGACTTAGGAGAAGAATTTTTAAAATATTGTGTTGAATATATTTTACAAAATTGCAAAGAAGACATTGAATTTCTCGAAAATAGGTCCGTACAAGAAGATAAGGGAAAGCCCCAGGCGGAACGTAACGAATTGACATTAACGGAAAGAATGGGGCTTATTGTTAATAATCAATTCGAAAGAATCACCTACACAAAAGCAATAGAAGTACTGGAAAATTCGAAACCTTACAAAAAGAAAAAATTCAAATTTCCAATTGAATGGGGGAAAGATTTGGCCAGCGAACATGAACGTTATTTAGTAGAAAAACATTACAAAAAGCCCGTTATTATTTATAATTATCCTGCTAGTATTAAAGCTTTTTATATGCGGAATAATGACGACAACAAAACCGTTGCTGCAATGGATGTTTTATTCCCAGGTATAGGGGAAATCATTGGCGGTTCTCAGCGTGAAGAGCGCCTTGACGTACTCAAACAAAAATGTATGGAATTCGACATTCCAGAAGAACACGTATGGTGGTATCTGGAAACGAGAAAATTCGGAACAGTGCCTCATGCAGGGTTTGGCCTGGGTTTTGAAAGGTTAGTAATGTTTTGCACAGGCATGACTAACATTAGAGATGTTATTCCATTTCCCCGAACACCAAAAAACGCAGAGTTTTAATGTTATTTTTTCGTACTTTGAGTTGCCCTAAAGCAATATGCTAAAACAAAGACTCCAACATAAGCTTTTACAAAAGTTGTCTCCGCAACAAATTCAGCTAATGAAATTGTTGCAAGTGCCAACCGTGGAACTCGAACAACGCATCAAAGAAGAAATTGAGGAAAATCCTGCCTTAGAAGAAGGCGCAGATCAGGACGACTCTCAATCAGAATTAGAAAATGATGATAAATTCGAAGGAGATGATTCGGATTCAAGGGATGCTGAAGAATTTGATATTAACGATTATTTAGATGACGATATACCATCGTATAAAACACAAATAAGCAATAAAGGCGCTGATAGCGATGAAAAAGCAGTCCCGTTATCTGGTGGGCAAACTTTTCAGGAATTATTAGAAGAACAAATAGGCCTCAGAATTAGAGATGAAAAAGAATTAATTATTGCTAAAACCATTATCGGAAATCTTGACGATGGTGGCTACTTAAGAAGAGAAGTAATTCATTTAGTAGATGATTTGGCCTTTTCTCAAAACGTAATTTGTGAAGAAGAAGATGTTTTGAATATCTTAAAGCAAGTACAAAACCTAGATCCTGCAGGTGTTGGCGCAAGGGATCTTAAAGAGTGTTTACTTATTCAGCTCAGAAGGAAGGAGCACATGTCAATTGAGCAAAAAACTGCGGAAGTTGTGCTGGATAAGTTTTTCGATGAATTTTCTAAAAAACACTACACAAAAATTGTAAAGAAATTAGATATTGAACCCGAAGACCTAAAAGATGCGGTTCAAGAAATTGTCAAGCTAAATCCAAAGCCTGGCAACTCCATGAGGGCAACCTCCAGGTCTATACACCAAATAATACCAGATTTCATTATCCGTGAGAATGAGGGTGAGTTAAGCCTATCGCTTAATAGTAGAAATGCGCCTCAACTAAAAGTGAGTAGGGGCTACAATGAAATGCTAGAAACCTATGCTTCCAGTCAAAAAACCAAAAAAGACAAAGAAGCCATTATGTTTGTCAAGCAGAAAATTGATTCTGCAAAATGGTTTATTGATGCAATTAAACAAAGGCAGCAAACACTTTTAGTAACCATGGAGGCCATTATGAGCTATCAAAATGAATTCTTTCTTACTGGAGACGAAACCACTTTAAAACCGATGATTTTAAAAGACATTGCTGAAATCGTAGGTCTTGATATCTCCACCATTTCAAGAGTTGCGAATAGCAAACATGCACAGACTCCATATGGCACTTATTTACTTAAATACTTTTTCTCTGAATCATTATCTACTGATTCTGGTGAGGAAGTTTCCACAAGAGAAGTAAAAAAGATTTTACAAGATGCAATCGATGGAGAAATAAAGAAAAAGCCGCTTACAGATGAAAAGCTAGCCACTTTATTAAAAGAAAAAGGCTACAATATTGCTCGTAGAACCGTAGCCAAATATAGAGAGCAGTTAAATATCCCTGTGGCCAGGCTGAGAAAAGAGCTGTAGTCTTCTATCTTATGTCCTTCGCATCTAAATTAATCTCGTACTTATTTCACCCCATTATAATGCCCGCAATTGCGTTTGTGTTAGTAATGGATTTAGGTATTGAATTTGTGCCGTTTGTAACTCCTGATCTAAAACGAAAAATTCTTTTTTATCTCATCATTCCCTTTACCATTTATTTCCCGCTAAGCTTTCTTGTTATGCTTCGACTAAGTAAAAATGTTTCTAGCTTTAAAGTACATACACGGCAGGAACGCATTCCATTATACATTGGTACCTTCATTTTTTATCTTGCCGCCTATATTTTTGCACGATCTCTTACTTTCTCTCTACCTATTTTGGTCTATTCCATGATGCTCGGTGGAGTCATTAGTCTTTTCTTAACTACAATAATCACTCTAAAATGGAAAATAAGTGCACATGCTATTGGCATAAGCGGAGTTCTTGGAACTCTTTTCGCAACAGGCGAGCATATCGCAACTTATTTTTATGTAATCGGCGACAACCCTGTATTCTGGCCCATTATTAATGTCACCCTTTTGACCGGAGCTATAAGCAGTTCTCGGCTGTCGCTAAATGCCCACACACCTGCTCAAATATATGCGGGGTTAGTGGTGGGATTCCTCAGTTTATATCTTCCGATAAAGTTTTTAATCGTAATCTGAGATCTCTTAATTAAAACCTGATCCAAGAGACCCCAACAGAAATAGGATACAGTTGATCTCCTTTTTCCTTTGAAAATAACGGGGTCAAGCTGTAAAATCCGTGTATAGCGAATTTATTAAACGCAATTCTTAATGTCATTCCATATCGATAACGCAACATATTATCAATATTGTAAACCTTGTATTTGATCTTCGCGTCTTTCCATTTTACGTGGTTGTTGACCATAAGTCCAAATTTAAATCCCGGATAGAATCGAAAACTTTTTGTCTTACCTCCTTCTTTTTTCGACTTAATATTCATGTTTCGGAATCTCAATTCTAACGGTATGTCTACATAATTTGAGGTTACTTTATTTTTCTTCCAAACACTTTCTTGCGACCTCGCATATAGACCGGTATAACTCACCCCTGCAGAATCGATACTTATAAATTCACCGTTATGATGAACGTTATGGGAACCTATTCCTAAACCTATCGCTAATGAAACTCGGCTTTTCTTACCAAATGGCATGTCCTTGTACCAATAAGCATTTAGGCCGATAGAAACTGTACCAGTAGTAATCTCTTCTTTAGCTCCTAACCAAGAATCCCAATTAAAATCAACAGATATCCTATCAAATTTTTCAGGACCATCATCATCGGCTGTTAATTTAAAGTACTCGAAAAGGCCCTGCGTATAGCAAGTCGACGCAAGAGAAAACAATATAATCACAAAGAGTCCTTTCATTCTGTATTTTCTAAAGTTTGTTGCCAATTCCATGCGTGCCTCAGGCTTTCTTCAAGCGTTCGCTCCGTTTTCCAATCCAGTAGTTCAAATGCCTTTTCCGCTGAAGCAAAAATAGCAGGAATATCTCCAGGGCGTCTTTCCCCGTATTTTACAGGGAAATTAATCCCCGTTTCTTTTATAAAAATGTCAATTAGAGATTGCACACTGTGACCGACTCCGCTTCCAATATTAAACACCTCCAAATTGCTTTCAGGGTTTTTCCAAACCAATGCTTTCAAGTGCGCCTTAGCTAAATCCTCAACGTGAATAAAATCCCTAATACATGTGCCATCAGCAGTAGCGTAATCCTTTCCAAAAACCACTAAAGAGTCTCGCCATCCTGCAGCAGTCTGGGTAATAAAGGGGACTAAATTATTTGGAACACCTATTGGTAGCTCCCCTATTAGACCACTTTCATGGGCCCCAATAGGATTAAAATATCGAAGAATTACAACTTCTAAATCTTGATTATATTGACACAATCCAAATAAAATTTCTTCGGCGAGCTGTTTCGTGTGAGCGTATGGATTTAACGCCTCTTTTATGGGGGCTTTCTCACTAACAGGAATAACTTCGGGGTTGCCATAGACCGTACATGATGAAGAAAAAACGAACTTTTTTACACCGTACTTTTTCATCATTCTACAGACACAGGATAAACTTGCGATATTATTGTGATAATATTTTTCAGGTTCCGAAACCGATTCTCCAACGGCTTTGTACGCTGCAAAATGAATCACCCCTTCAATTTTAGGATTTTCAAGAAAAACCGGCTCCAATTGGTCGTCTATTTTACAGTCTATTTGATAATAAGAAATTTTTCGACCTATAATTTCTTGAATTTTTACCACTATTCCGAGGTCTGAATTAGAGAAATTATCGACTATAATAGGCTCAAAACCAGCACGTACTAGCTCCACAACCGTATGGCTTCCGATGAAGCCTGCCCCCCCTGTTACCAATATCTTCATACAAAACAAATCTAATATTATCTGCTTTATACATTGGTACGCTAACGAATATTATTATTTTTATCATTAACCTAAAAGCTGATTGCATGCATTGCCTCATTGTTGATGACGATAATACCTCTAGGAAAGTGATTGAAAGCTTTGTCGAACAATCAGAAGACCTGAGTCTTGCTGGTAGCTTTGGTAACCCTCAAAAAGCGCTGCAATTTTTAAAGAAAAACCCTGTCGATGTTATTTTAGTTGATATTGAAATGCCAGAAATGAGTGGCTTTGACATGGTTGATTCTCTTCAAGGAAATCCATCCGTTATTTTTATTACCGGTAAAGAAAAGTATGCTGTAGAGGCTTTCGATAAAAATGCCATCGATTATTTAGTGAAACCAGTAAAGTACGATCGCTTCAAAAATGCAATTGAGAAGGTGCAATTGCCAGATGCAGTTAGCGATACTAAATTTATTTTTGTCAAATCCGGGTCTGTTCTTGTAAAGCTTGACATATACGACATCGATTATGTCGAATCCATTGGCGACTATATTGGCGTTCACGTTGCAGGTAAAAGATACGTTGTTCATACAACCATGAAGGAAGCTGAAATGAAATTGCCTATTGATCAATTTTGTAGAATTCATCGTTCATTCATTATTAATTTTGGCAGAATTGAACAAATTGAAGAAAACACAGCTACTGTAGTTGAAAAAGTTCTTCCTATTAGTAGAACGTATAGAAAGAACTTGATGAAAAGAATGAATACTTTTTGATTAATGCTAGATCGCGACGCACCCATTTTCGAAGTTTCTGAAGAAATTAGAAATTCAATAATTCAAGTCTACTTAAGAGATGCTTCACAATCAATCATTGAAATTGAAGGTGGCACTATCCAAAAAGAACATGAAGTAGTAAGAAAGGCTGCGCATAAACTAAAAGGTGCAAGTGCTACCCTTGGAGCAACAGAAATGACCAACATTTGCAGAAACATGGAAAATCCTGTAATGCAAAACATGGATATGCTTCATAAATTAAAAGAAGCTTTCAAGACTCTCAAAAACGCGATCGCTTAAATTTCAGCACACTACATTTAATTCTTACTTAGTTTTAGAATTATCAAGCCAAATTGTACACGAAGTATGCTAATCATATTGTAACGTTTATCGGAATAAATCGAATCAACCAAATCAATAAGCCCACCGAGTGGTGGGCTTATTATTTCTGTGGAGAAGATGGGATTCGAACCCACGACCTCTTGACTGCCAGTCAAGCACTCTAGCCAACTGAGCTACATCCCCAATTCTTTAGCAAATATATTAGTTCTTTTTATCCACCCAACATTTTAATCAATCTGTCAATTATCAAAAATTAACCTTTACATTAAAAATTATAGGATTCAAATAAATCCAGAGACTACTTTCAGAATAGAATGGTAAATTTACCTACATGAAGATTAGCTTCTTTGTCTCGCTTTTACTTTTGGTCTCGATTGCTTTTTCACAAACAAGCCTATCTGGGATTGTAAACAACTATTATGGTGTTTCTAATGTTAACAATGCGAGCGCAACTTTAACCCTGAGTTCAACAGCGGGTTTAGCAGTAGGTGATGTTTTATTACTTATTCAGATGAAAGGGGCCAATATTAACCTTTCAGCTTCCGGGGATTATGGAAATATCGATGCGTATAATGGTGCTGGAAATTACGAATTGGTGGAAATTTGCGACATCGATGGTAATGATCTTGTCTTAAAAGGGCGTTTACTCAACAGCTATGATGCAACTGGCTCTGTTCAACTAATCTCATTTCCTGATTTCAACTCAATAACAATTGACGGTAAAATAATGGCCCAGAATTGGAACGGAACAACCGGTGGGGTTGTTTTTATGCGGGCACAAACCTCGATCACATTTAACGATTCTATAGATGTTTCTTATCAAGGTTTTAGAGGCGGTGCTTATCAGGTTTCTCCCTTCGACTGTAGTTTTTTATTCACGGTAGATGCGTATGAATACGAAAGCTCTTCTGGACTTGGCGCAATGAAAGGAGAAGGCATTAGCCAATATACACTAAACGATGGAGGAAGAGGTGCTCTTGCTAATGGCGGTGGCGGTGGGAACGATCACAATTCTGGTGGTGGTGGTGGCGCTAATGTTGCTAGTGGAGGCATGGGCGGTATTAATGATGAACCTTCAACTTTTAATTGTCACGGTGATTTTCCTGGTGAGGGAGGAAAAGCATTAGTTACAAGTACGAACAGAATGTTTTTGGGTGGTGGTGGTGGAGCCGGACATTGCAATAGTACTTTCAATAACAAAGCTGGGAATGGTGGCGGACTAGTCATTCTTATGGCAAATGAAATTATTGGTAATGGAAACCCTATCATAGCTGATGGCGAGGCCGGCTTGCGGGGCTTTGGTGATGGCGGAAGTGGTGGCGGTGCTGGTGGT
>CAJQPO010000053.1 GCA_905480225.1 uncultured Flavobacteriales bacterium
TGATGCCAGCCTTCCTTTTCTTAACGGCCCGGGTGCAGCTTGAAGACATCAAACAAGGGCTTAAGTTGGGTGCTGACGACTACATTTTAAAACCATTTGTAAGTACAGATCTCTTGGCATCAATCGAAATGAGGTTGAAAAAACGAAGAGCACTAATAAATTACTCGGCTAACAACAAAGAAGCGACAACCGAAGCGCCCAATAGGTTGAATAATGTCGTTGTAAATGAAAAGATTGGAATTCCGGTGGGAGAGGGGATTCGATTTGTTAAACTTTCAGAGGTGGTGAAGTGCGAGGCTGAGAGGGCCTATTGTAATTTTTATTTAGCAAATGGTGAAAAAATATTAGTCTCAAAACCAATGAAAGAATTTGAAGAAGAGCTCGAACGGTCGGGGTTTATGCGGGTACATAAGTCATTTATTGTGAATATGAATTGTGTAGATACTTATGTCCGAGGAAAGGGAGGTTATTTGGTGTTAACTGATGGGAGCAACGTAGCTGTTTCTGCTCGTAAAAAAGAAGCGGTTTTGCTGGCTTTGCAAGCGAATTAATAGAGACGAGACAAATCCTATGATGAGTAATCAAAAGAAAATACTGGTGATTGATGATGAAAAAAATATCAGAGAAACACTTTCCGAGTTGTTGGTTTTTTGTGATTACGAGGTGATTATTGCCAAGAATGGTCTTGAGGGTATTGAGTCTGCTGAACAGCAAAGCCCTGATCTGATTATTTGTGATATCATGATGCCTGAACTGGACGGGTATGAAGTTGCAAAACGAATAAGAAGGAATGATAAAATGGCGATGATTCCATTTATATTTCTATCCGCTAAATCGTCCAACCATGATTTTAGAAAAGGCCTTGGCCTTGGCGCGGATGACTACTTAATTAAGCCATTTAGTAACCAGGAACTGATAGACACGGTCGCTATGAGGCTCGAGCGAGTTAAGTCCATTAAGAGCGACAATAAGAACCTTAAAGACAGCATTAACAATGCTAAAAACATACAAAATGTAATTCTTCCTAAAGACGACGAAATCCGAAAGGTTTTTCAAAAGAATTTCAAAATATACATGCCCAGAGACGTGGTGTCAGGCGATTTCTTTTGGATGAATGAGGGCAATAGTCATTCACACTTGGCAGTTGCTGATTGCACGGGGCATGGGGTGCCAGGAGCAATGCTTAGCATGGTCTGCTATGAAAAATTAAATGCGGTTGCAGCCATTAATAAAGACATTTCTCCGGGTAATTTGCTCACCATGGTTAATGGTATGATTTATGACTTCATGCTTTCTCACAACAATGAAGCTCCAATAAGAGACGGAATGGATATTGCTATGTGCATGATTGATAAAAAGCAACAAACACTCTCTTTCTCCGGAGCCGCAAGGCCACTATATATCATTACCGAACAAAAGCTGGAAGAGGGCGATTTGTTGATCAAGCACAATTCAGATGGGAAAAGAGCGCTTTATGAGCTAAAAGGAGATATTTATTCCATAGGCGCCTCGAATAGAAATCATGTTTTTACAGAACAGACAATTCCAATTGTTAAGTCCGATAGAGTTTTCTTGTTTTCAGATGGCTACACCGATCAGTTCGGTGGAGAAAAAGATAAAAAGTACAACCGACTGCGACTTAGAAACACCCTGCTGTCATCTCACCAACTTTCCATCGAAGACCAGAAAAACCTACTTGAAAAAGAGCTACATGATTGGATGGGCAAGCAAGAACAAACGGACGACATTACCCTGATGGCGCTGGAAATATAATTGCAGGTAAGAATGAAGAAAGCAATACGGACACTATCGAGCACATTATTTTTATTGGCTTTTTGCGCTTCATACACGCCTGCACTTTCCCAAACAATGTCGGTGTCAACCCCGATTTCAATTCCTTCCGCATATGGAAATTATCATCCGCAAATATCCATGACAAATGACGCTGTTCCCGCTGTCATTTGGACCAGCTCAATGCTTAAAAATTTGTATTTCGCTAAACACGATGGTGTTTCGAACTTTAATGCGCCAATTCAGCTTAATCCCTCAGGATTTTTAGTTCAATCGTACACTTGGAGTGGGCCAGATCTAGCGGCATGGAACGATAACATGTATGTGGTTTTTAAAGCGAATGGCTACTCAATGGGGCATATTTATTTAGTTAAATCGACAGATAACGGAGACAGTTTTGGTGACACTGTTCGTGTTGATAATTTGGCCAATGGCTTTCCGCAATACCCAGACATTGCCGTATTTAATGACACGGTCTTTGTTACCTTCATGGATCACGATGCAGCTGGTCTTAATCCTCAATACGTGGTTGCCAGATCTGTTGATGGTGGGTTAACCTTTGAGCCGAATGTTGACGCAGGAGCCTTATTAGGGGACGAAGCTTGCGATTGTTGTCAGCCCGAAATTATTGTCAATAATAAATATGTGATGGTCTATTTCAGAAACAACGCTTCAAACATCAGAGACATCAAAGCGGTGGTTTCTATGGACAGAGGCGCTACTTTTACGAATGTAATTTCTGTTGATGATCATCTTTGGAATGCGTTTTCTTGTCCGAGTACAGGACCAGACGCTATTTTTACGGGATTAGACACAGCAATTTCTGTCTACAAGTCTGAAGTGCTCGGGGAAGCCAAGGTTTTTTTAAACGAATACAATTTAGCAACAGACAGTGCTTTGCACAGCATAGAGCTATCGACTGGTACAGGGAACAACCCTAATTACCCACAAGTTTCCTATGAAAACGGGAATCTTGGCGTCGTTTGGGAGGCGAATAGTGGCGATCCAGAGGTGTTTTTTAATTGGTCTTCTAACGGGGCTCTGGGATTGGACTCTGCGAATACCATTAATGTAACGAACGCATCTGGCGCGCAAACCAAGCCAGACATTTGCCATGGTAATGGAAAATTCCATGTTGTATGGGCCGAGGGAGGATCTTCAGGAATTAAATACGTTACAATATCGGAAGCGCTTTCTATTAATCTTGAAGAAGCGTATCCGACAATTAATATTTTTCCAAACCCGGTAGTTGGTTATTTGAGATTAGGAATTGAGTCGGCAATCAAAGAGCCGTTGACCGCTGTCATTTTTGATAGTAAGGGAGCCGTTATAGACACCTGGATAATTCCTACAAGTGCGAAATCCCTTGGCTATTTTGATAAAGACCTGTCGGAATTACAAAGTGGATTATATTTCCTAAATGTCACCGATGGTACCGTGTCAATTAGTCAAAAATTCATCAAAACTTAAAACGTCAACAATGAACGAAAAGAGGTATTCTAAGAATCATTTTGAGGTGTCAAGTAGAGATGCGCACCGACTTTTCTGTAAGTTCGTTTTGGATTGTTACAATTTCCAAAAAGCCAACCCACTAGCCCTATTATAAAATTAAATTAAGAACACTTATGCGCCTAAAGAATGCGGAAATGCTGGCCATTTCCTCAGCAAACACCACAAAAGAAGTTGTACAAATAGCGGAAAGGATTCAGCTTAATCAAATTGACCCAGCTGCACTTTTAAGTGCAAAAAAAATAATGCGGGATGGATTGGGAGTGCTGATTTTAGGCCTGCAACATGAAACAATTGATTTATTAAAGAAATATTTTGCTCAAAACGAAACGGTTCAAGGTGTTCAGCTTTTGGGTGGTTCGCTTAAACTTTCTAAAACAGATGCAGCATTTATCTATGGCTGCGCAATACACAGCATGGACTTCGAACCCATGTTTTTACCTCCAACGCATGCCGTATCTCCAGTGTTGGCCCCACTGATTGCATTAGCACAAAGCGGTGAAGGTAGCGGCGAATTGTTTTTAAAGGCATTTGTTGCCGGAATACAATTAGAGGCTGATTTAAGAAAAGCAGCGGTAGCTTCTGATGTCATCGCAGCACAAAAGGAGAATCATTTTCCTTTTGATCGCCACGGTTTTCACCCGCCAGGAACTGTGGGCCCAATGGGCAGTGCGATGGCTTCTTCCATCTTGTTGGAGATGAATAATGAGAAAAAAGAAATGGCAATTGGCCATGCTGCGAGCAGATCTTCCGGCCTATCGGTTAATATTGGAACCATGACGAAGGCCACTCATTGTGGAGCCGCTGCCAGGTCGGGATTAGAAAGTGCATTTTTGGTGAATAATGGCCTTACGGCCTCTAATAATGGAATAGAAGGCCCAAGTGGTTGGGCCCATGTTTTTGGTGGCGAGGAGTTTAATTTTAATCAGATTATTACTGGAATGCAGCAATTGGATTGTTTCACAAGCCCTGGATTTGCGTTTAAGAAGTGGCCCGCACACACAGCCATGCAAATTGCCATCGATGCAGGACTCCAACATTATTCTGAGGGGATTATCCCAAAGGAGATTACTATAATAACGCCCGTGTTCAAGTATTGTAATCGCCCATTTCCAAAAGATTCTGACGAGGCAAGATTTAGTTTTCAATACAATGTAGCTGTAGCCATTTTGGACGGAAGAATAGATGATGATAGTTTCTCGGAATCAAAGCTTAGGTCCAAAGAGGTGCAACATATTTTGTTCAGGACGAATTTAAAAATGAGTAGAGATATCCCGGCAGATTTTGGAAAGATGAGTGTAATCATCAAAACAAATGACGGTCGAAGAAGCATTAGTGACTCGTGGTCTGGGCACTGGAAAAGGCCAGCTACAGAAGAACAGCTACTCAATAAATTTATACGCTGTACTCAACAAAAATGGTCTAAAAACGAAGCCATTAAAGCGAGCAAGTTTATCATGAACATAGAACACGGCGATAATTATCAGGAATTAATTTCGTTACTGAACAACCTCTGAAAGCCCCAATGACATTAATTGGTTTTCAAACTGCAAAAATTTAGGGCCTTTTCGTTCGATTGTATAGCCTTCTTTGTCAATTGAAAAAATAGGAAACGAGCCTCTTTCTTCATTTGCCTCAAGTTTAAACCTCACCAATAAGGACACCTCTCTTTCCTTTCCGAAAATTCTTACGCGATCCAGGCTAGTAATTGAGCCAGAGGGAGCTCCGCTTATATTTGCACTGGTGCAAATTAACCGACTAAAACCACGATGATTCAATTTGTCCTCTAGAAAATGGGACTCCATGTTTTGGCAGAATGAACGAATGGGCTCTGGTACTATAAGTCCTTGGTGGGTGCCATTTTTAGTGAATGTATTTAATGCCTCTGATTGCTTCCAAGGTAAACGTATAAAACTGCCCTCAAGCCTGTTTGGATTCTGTGAATCAAGTAAAGAGGTTTTGATATTTTCAGCTAGGTCAGACTCCTTTAAAAAAAGTGCAAAATCTGAAACCATTGATCCGTATGTTTTGCCAGGAAGTCGACTTTTCAGGTAGTCCAAATCCAATTTACCCTTCGAAGTTGGCAAAGAAACAAGCGCATAAACACAACCTAAATCTAAAAGTATGGGACCAGCTTTTAAATAGTCGAATATTTCTTTTGATTGGGCAGAACCAATCATTTCAATTTCTCTCATTTCAAAGCGAAAGTACTAAAATGGCTGCTTTGATTAGAGCATTTGAGATTAGGTACTCGCATTTTCGAAAAGAATTTGGAATTAAAAATGATAAAGACTCTTAAAGACAGGAAAAA
>CAJQPO010000054.1 GCA_905480225.1 uncultured Flavobacteriales bacterium
GGATGAAACTTATCCCAATTGGAATTTTACATCTCCATTTGATGCAACGCTGGAAGAAGTGCTTCACCTTGTTACTCAAAATGGATATTCCAAAGCGTATCCCTCTGTTTTTGGTGAGCATCAGGGGTCTAGTATAGCCTATGCAATGGATCTAGCGCGAGGCGGCACATTTACAAATATTCCTAGCGATTATCCCTCAGGTGCGTGGTATACCTATACTGACGAAACATGCGGTTATGATTGTCAAATTACAGAGTACTTTTATTGGTCATTAACTTCCCTGATGGGTGCACAAAATTATCCGGGCAGATTCGATGAAATCAGTCATGAATGGAGAGCCAATACACCTACTCTTGTCGAATCCATTGATTCCACTGTTTTTACATTGCTTACAGATACTACTTACAACTTGCCACACGTGTTGCCTGATGGCAGTTATCGAAGATAATTTCTTAATGGACCACGAGGATATTAATTGATGTCCACAAAACATAGACTTCATCGCTTCTAACTAATGGGAACATCCCCGAAACAGTTGTTGGTAAACCCAAACGGCTTATTGGTGAATTTGCTGTTGTTTCGTTGGTCGCATCGTTGTTAATTTACATTATAGCTTACTAACAAAGTTTGATTTACACACTTTTCACAACGGCCGATGTAATCCCTGCGAGATGAGATCTGAGAACTTTTAACAAATTAAGCTTAACATCACTAATCACTCTATTTAACTAATAAATGAACCATGAAAAAATTATTTTACCCATTGTCCTTCTTAATTTGTGCAGCAGGAAGTGCACACTCATTGCCATCATCACATGGCATAAACGAAACCTCACATTGTGTTAATAAAGAGGTTAAAGGAGCTGGATTGCCTAACATATCGAAAGTAATTGGCACTGCCGCTGACATCCATAAATACATGAATACAGGGTATACTTTTATAGCAGAATACAACGATTTAGCCGAAGCGATTGCATATGTTAAGCTTCTTGCTTTAACGGGAGAAGACATCATCATTCACTCCACAGGTTCCGATGATCCACCATATTGTATATTGGTCAGAAAGCGACCTACTATTTAAGTTCAGGTTTTTAAGACCTCAAGGAAGCACTTCTTTACGAAGTGCTTTTTTTTGATGAAAGTAATCTATCCTTGCATAAAATTATCGATGCTTTAGAATTTACTTGCTTACCTAAACTATCCTACTAATTTTTTACTACTCGCACGACCTTTATCCGACTATTGTATTCAACTTCTAAAATGTATATGCCAATTCTGTAGGAAGACATGTCTAAACTTCTTTCTTTAGAAATATTTAACAGACTAAGATCTATATCATAAATTCTGACTAAAACCGGACCTGTGTATTCTTCCAGATCTATCATTAGCTCGCCTGAAACGGGATTCGGATATACCACGACACCTTCTCCAAACTCATTTATCCGTTCATCTCTATTCAAAAGTGTGCCACCGAATTGATTCAAAGAATTCTCAATTGAATCACCCGCAATGTATCTTTCTATGACTTCTTTCGTTTCTGAAAAGTAACTGGTTTGCCCAATTAGAATGCCATTGTAACAGCAGGTGACAGATAGGGCAAATAAAAAGTTTTTCATTATTGAGGTAAGTAGCGGCAGGTAATATAAGAAAATCTTAAGGTAGTTTTATTGATTATTTTTCAACAATTCTAAATAAAAAAGCCCTCACTTACGTGAAGGCTTTCTTGTTGTCCCACTAGGGCTCGAACCTAGACTCTTCTGTACCAAAAACAGACGTGTTGCCAGTTACACCATGGGACAATAATTGAAAACTGATGGATTCATTAACCCGTTTTACATTTTCGAGGGTGCAATATTAAGAATTTTTTTTAACTCTTAATAATTCACAAAAGTATTTAAAATAACACGGAAGCACATCAAAACAATCCTTATTAGTAAAGTATTTTACTAAATTCGCAACACTACGAAAACAGGAATATGAGCTATCGATTACTAAATAATGTTGTTGGTTGGACCGTTTTTATTATTGCCACCACTGTTTACATGATGACATTAGAGCCGACTACCAGTCTTTGGGATTGCGGAGAATACATCACAACTGCTAATCAAATGGAAGTGGGCCACCCACCGGGAGCACCTCTTTTCATGATGTTGGGCCGAATTTTTTCTGCTTTCTTTTCTCCTGAAAATGCAGCTTGGGCAGTTAATGCCATGTCTGGTTTATCCAGCTCGTTTTCTATCCTATTTCTGTTTTGGTCTATAACCATGCTAGCACGGAAATTATCGCCAAATTACGAGAAGCTTAGCGCTGGAGATAAATTGGCTATTCTGGCCAGTGGCGCAGTTGGTGCGCTTGCTTATACCTTTACCGATTCATTTTGGTTTTCTGCTGTTGAGGGCGAAGTTTATGCGATGTCCTCCTTTTTTACTGCCGTAGTATTCTGGGCCATCTTAAAATGGGAAACCGTGGCGCATGAAAATCACTCGGACAGATGGCTGATACTGATCTTCTTCTTAATGGGGCTATCTATCGGTGTTCACCTCTTGAATTTACTTGCCATACCTGCAATTTGCTTTGTCTATTATTTTAAGAAATTTAAATACAGTCCGCAAGGAATACTTCTTACTGGGGTTTTGTCTATTTTTATTTTAGGCCTTATCCAAGCCGTAATAATTCCAAAAACCGTTGATCTTGCTGCCTTTTTCGAGCGAACGTTTGTAAATAATTTAGGCATGGGCTTCAATGTAGGAACTGCTTTCTTTGCCGTCTTATTGATTTCGTTAATTGTTGCTGGTGCATGGCTTTCGACTAAATTAAAACGTCCCATCATAAATACAGCTATTATGAGCTTTGCCGTATTAATGATTGGGTATTCTTCTTTCTCAATGATCGTAATTCGCTCCAATGCGAATACTCCTTTAGATGAAAATAACCCAGAGACATTAACTTCTCTCTCGTCTTATTTAAAACGAGAGCAATATGGTAGCTGGCCAATAGCCTATGGCCCTTATTGGAATGCCCCAGCAATTGATGCAAAAGACAAGAGTCCGACCTATATGAAAGCCTTTGTTTTGAAGCGAGGACCCATGATTTTGCGAAGAGATGATGGTGCTCAACTTGCGTTTAATAACAAATATGAAGCTGAGCAATACAATGAGAACAATCAACTAGGTGCCGAAATTACAGCAGAGTATATTGTTACAGATGATGGGAAGTATGCGGAACAAGTTTTTGACCCACGTTATTGCACCTATCTTCCCAGAATGTACCGTGTTGGTGAAGGTCCGAGCTATATGGCTTGGTCTGGTTATGAGGGCGATAAAAATTACCCCTTACCGGCTCCTGAAGGATATCAAAATGATTATCGAAATATGGCTGACTTGGTAAGTGCTGTTCAAAGTCAGATTAATCGTGCATACATGAGTAATGATTTTAGTAACGCTGAACAAATGAAAAAACAGCTTGCTGGAATTACGAAAGACGGTATCTATAAACCTACTTTTGGAGAGAACTTGTCTTACATGTTTAAGTACCAATTCGGCTGGATGTATTTCCGCTATTTTCTTTGGAATTTTTCTGGAAGACAGAATGATTTACAAGGCTACTCAGGCATTGGTGGTGGTGATGGGAAATATTTAGAAGGAAACTGGATTACGGGACTTGATTTTATTGATGAACGCCGTCTTGGCCCTCAAGAAAATATTCCTCACAAAGTAACAGATAATAAAGGGTACAACAAGTACTTCTTGCTTCCACTAATATTGGCTTTAATAGGATTAATCTATCACTTGATATACAAGCCTAAAGACTGGTTTGTAGTGATGCTTTTGTTTTTATTCACTGGTCTCGCTATTTGCATCTACTTAAATCAAAAGCCCGCAGAACCAAGAGAGCGAGATTATGCCTACGCAGCGTCTTTTTATGCCTTTTCCATTTGGATTGGAATAGGTGTTTGGGCATTGTACGACTTGGCGAGAAAAATCAATTGGCGAAATGTGGGCATTATTGGAGCAGTCGGTTTTTCTTTTGGACTGATTACAATGGGTATTAATATGGCCTTTGGTTTGTCGATTTTTTACATGACGCTTGTCTCGGTTGTCTTAATTGCATTAATGATGGCCATAAAAAATGTACCTGGTTTTGCCCGGGCGTTTGTTGTCTTATTGATTACTGCGACTGTTCCTATTCTAATGGGAATGCAAAATTGGGATGATCACAATAGAGCTAATCGCTATTCTGCTAGGGATATTGCCAAATCTTATTTAGACTCTTGTGATCCAAACGCCATATTATTTACTCACGGAGACAACGACACCTTTCCGCTGTGGTATGTGCAAGAAGTAGAAAAATACAGAACAGATGTTCGTGTCGTTAACCTAAGCTTATTGGGAACAGACTGGCACGTCAACCAAAGTAAACGAAAAGCATACGATTCTGAGCCTGTTCCATTTACTGCAGAAGAATACCAATACAGACAAGGTACCAGAGATGTTGTGTACTTCTACGACATAGACAATCGTGAATCATCGTCCTTTGTTCCAGCAATCAATGTATACAACGACATCATGAAACCCAGCAGTCGTAGAAAACTTCGTGGCGTGCGAAAAGAACAATATGTATATAACCAACGCAAAGTATCTATCCCTGTTAATAAAGAAAATGCCATCAAATATGGCATTGCGGATACCAACGAAATAAAAATGCCCTTGTTAAATGAATTAAAATGGACAATTAAAGGCACCATGATTAAATCTGATTTAATGGTACTTGATTTGTTAGCCCATTATGATTGGACAAGACCCATTTATTTTGCAGGTAATGCGGCTGCACATGGGGATCTTCAAAAATACTTCCAAATGGAAGGGCTCACGTATAAACTTTCGCCCTATCAAATTTCAGGACAACAACCTTTTGGAACAGCTGCCTATACTTATCATGAGCAGAAAACTTACGATAACTTAATGCAAAATTTTGAATGGGGCAACATGAGTGACCCCAATGTACTTGTTGATTATTACACTTTACGAATGGTTAGAAATTTACGCTTTCAATTTGCTGGTTTTGCCAGCGAATTAATAACCAATGGTACTAATACAACCGATTCAATTCTGAAAATTGAAAAATTCCAACGAGCAGAAGATATCTTGGATCGATGCTTTGAGGTAATGCCTTTAAATAATGTTGCTCCAGATGATGCCGTTTATCACTATTTGATTCGACATTATTATGATTTGAAACACCTAAATCCTAATAATACTGCGTTGGCCGAAAAAGTAGACTCACTTGCTAGTGATATTGCCAGCATGAGGTTGGATGATCTAACGTATTTTGCGGAATTAGACAGCGATTGGACAGGGCGTCAGCTAAAAGAATTTGGGAAAGCGATTTACCACTTGGAATTGATACGGCAGTCATCGCTGACAGAGGATCAAATGCGAGCTTATCAGTTGCAACAACAGAATGGAGAAACTCCTGATAGTAAAGGATATTATGGAATTCTTGATGGGACCAGTTATGATGCACTTCTTGGTGGTATTAGCAACCAGTTGAAATTGATGTTAAGAAGTACCAAAGACGATAATCTTAAGGGAAGCTATATTAACATGCTAAAAAACCCTAGAGATTTTCCACCTCAGCTTATTAGGCAATGGCTCCCAGAAATTTATAACTAAGCGCTTCATTGTATTTTGTAAAAACACCGCATATTGTTAAGCCCTTGTATCCTTCAGCGAAATGGTGTGTGGAGACCAATGAAAAAGTACTTTACTTCACTTTTGATGATGGTCCTGTACCATCCGTAACGGATGCTACTTTTGAAATCCTTGACTCGTTTTCTGCGAAAGCTTGTTTTTTTCTAATTGGAGAAAATATAGAACGCCATCCAGATTATATTGCAAAATATGCACAAAATGGGCATTCCATAGGAAATCATTCTTTCCAACACCTAAATGGTTGGAAAACTCCTACCGCGGAATACACTTCGGACGTAATAAATGCTTCGAAATCAATAGCAAGCACTCTTTTCAGGCCTCCTTACGGCCGAATTACCAGAAAGCAAGTAAAACATTTAGAGCTTGAATATACGCTCTGCATGTGGGATGTACTTTCGGGTGATTTTGACCCTACAGTAAATGTGGATTCTTGTATTAAAAATGTAGTTGACCATGTCGAACCGGGAAGCATTGTCGTTTTTCATGACAGCGAAAAAGCTTCAAAGGTTATGCTTGCTGCACTGCCTATAATTCTTGATCAACTAAAGAAACAAGGTTACCAGTTTAAAGCACTTTCAGAAAAAGACTTTCTTTAAGACTTAGACTGACAAGAAAAATCAGTCAAAGGAATTGCTGTTTCCTGCATCGCGACATATCCTCCATCAATATCAATAACATCATTGATTCCTGCGGCCTTCAACAGAGACGTATAAATTAAAGAGCGATAACCACTTCTACAATGCACATAATATCTTTCCTCTTTAGCCAAAGTATTTAGCTCGTCATGAAAAAAGTCAAGTGGTTTATTTACTGCAATCGAAGCATGCTCGGCTTCAAACTCTGACGGTTTTCGTGCATCAACCAAATTGATTTCATTAGTCTGGGTTAATTGAAACAACTCTTCTGCTGGAATAGAGGGTATGAAATCGATTTCAAAGCCCATTGCTTGCCAAGCTTCAAAGCCCCCCTCAATGTATCCCACCGCATTGTCATAACCTACTCGAGCCAATCTCGTCGCTACTTCTTCTTCTCTGCCTGGATCTGCTAAAACAACAATTTCTTGTTCATTATTTAAAATTACGGTTCCAACCCATGGAGCAAACCCGCCATCTATTCCAATAAAAATAGAGCCTTTCACAAATCCTTTATGAAACATAGATTTGTTTCTGGTATCCAAAATCAAGGCGCCTTTTGCTTGTCGCTCATGGGCTTCTTGAGCTGAGATACCTCTACTACCCTGACTAACAACATCGTCAATGTTGTGATACCCCTCTTTATTCAGTTTGGCTGCCTGGGGAAAATACGCAGGTGCTGGTAAAATCCCTGTTGTAAGCTCTTTTACAAAATCAGCTTTAGAGAGCGGTTGCAAAGCATAATTATTCTTTTTTTGATTGCCAAGTGTCGCGAAAGTTTCTGAACTCATATTCTTACCACAAGCAGAACCTGCACCGTGCGCTGGATATACAATTACATCATCTGCTAGAGGCAGAATCTTATCTCTTAATGATTCGTAAAGTAACCCTGCTAAATCTTCTTGCGTGAGTGCTCCTTTAATTGCCAAATCCGGTCGACCAACATCACCAATAAAAAGAGTATCTCCAGAAAAAATACAATAATCTTTACCATTCATGTCTTTTAAAAGGTAGGTAGTACTTTCTGGTGTATGTCCTGGTGTATGAAGTACTTTCAATGTTAAATCACCGATAGCAAACTCTTGTCCATCTGATGCACTAATGATTTCAAATCCCGTTTCTGCTGTTGGTCCAAAAACTATTTTCGCTCCTGTTTTTTTAGCAAGGTCAATATGTCCAGAGACAAAGTCTGCATGAAAATGTGTTTCAAAAATATACTTGATTACAACATTGTTTTTTCTCGCCATATCGATATACTGCTGCACCTCTCTTAAGGGGTCCACTATGGCAGCTTCACCATTAGATTCTATGTAATAAGCTGCTTCGGCTAAGCAATTGGTATAGAGTTGTTCAACTTTCATAATTCAAATATT
Organism: uncultured Flavobacteriales bacterium; assembly: GCA_905480225.1. Taxonomy (GTDB): domain Bacteria; phylum Bacteroidota; class Bacteroidia; order Flavobacteriales_D; family Parvicellaceae; genus UBA10066. The sequence goes on from CAJQPO010000054.1 coordinate 7,717, forward strand.
TTCATTTATTCAGTACACAGGAACAAATTCAAGCATCATTAACGCATTTACAATTATTGGTTGTTTAAATTAATTCTGACAACAAAATTACAACAGCCATCATTAAAACAAACCATCCAAAGCCTTTTTTTAATACTCTCGCAGGCACTTTACTATTAAAAATTGCTCCTATGAAAACCCCGACAATAGCAACCAAAGAAAATAGTACTAGAAAATACCAGTCAATGTCATAACCTTGGTTCAGGTCTCCTAAGAAACCAATAAGACTTTTAATCGCAATAATTAGTAACGACGTTCCAACTGCTATTTTCATGGGTATTTTAGCCAGTAATACTAAAGCTGGCACAATCAAAAAGCCTCCTCCTGCACCAACCAGGCCCGTAATAGCCCCCACAAAGATCCCTTCAAAAAATATCATTAGATAATTGTACTTTGAAGTTTTTACACTTACCGTTTTCATTGAGGAATCACGACGACCACGAATCATAGAAATAGCGGCTGCAATCATAACAATCGAAAACAGCAACATGATAAACATACCTTTGGTAAACTCGAAATCTCCGTTACGATAAATCACTTCAGGAATAGCCGGCACTATATATTTTCTTGTGGCATAAACGGCTGGAACTGCTGGTATCGCAAAAATAATGGCCGTTTTTAAATCAACTTGCTGCTTAATAAGGTATCGAATGCCACCAACCAACGCTACGATTCCCACTACAAATAAAGAATAGGCCGTTGCAATTTCTTCTTTTATTCCTAATAGATACACAAAAACCGGAACAGTTAATATAGAACCTCCTCCGCCAATGAGGCCAAGAACAATGCCAATAAACAAAGCCAACCCATAGGCGACATATTCTTCCATGAATCAAAAATAGAACAGTTATTTAGCTAAAACGATTAAAAGTCAACTTTATAATAAAAGATGGGTAATCGACCCAACTGGTAATTCTCGACAAAAGGACTTCCCGTATTGCTATCCGGAGCATAAGTTAAACTTAAAATGTTTTTAACACCGGTTAAATTAACGATGTCC
>CAJQPO010000055.1 GCA_905480225.1 uncultured Flavobacteriales bacterium
CCTAATTCATGTGGACTCATCGCCCGGGGCATCAATATCAAATTGTTAACTGTCCCAACAATTACACCTATATAGAGAACGATGAAGTTCCAATACCCCTGTTTGGCTATAATTCCCATTATCCTATCTAAACTACGTATATGTTGTTGCTAAAACGCAATGCTTTCTCGCAATTATCACCAATCAAATCGTGATATTTTTATTCCTATTACCAAAATGAACGAAAAACAATCATAAGTGTTGTGAAAATAATGTGAACCAACTGCCAATCATAGATGAAAAATTAAATTAAAGTGCAAGTAGAATAAGTATATTTACCTTGTTTTTAACAAAAATGTAATTCAATCAATTATAACAACATTCAAAAATATTTGTCATTAATATAAGTCTAAGTTGATTTTTAAAAACATTAGAACTTGTTAAGACTACATTAACAATTTAGTAATGTCGAATTGAACACATTGCTAAAGGAAAATAATTTTATGCTAAATAATAAATCTATCTTAATTACTGGTGGCACAGGATCACTAGGTCAGGCTTTAGTAAAAATGATTTTGCAAAAGTGGCCAGATGTAAAACGACTGGTGGTTTATTCTCGTGATGAGCAAAAACAATTTCAAATGAACCAACAGTTTCCTGTTGCTCAGCATAAAGCGCTTCGATATTTTATTGGAGATGTGCGAGATTACGAGAGGCTCAAAACTGCTCTTAAGGGGATTGATACCGTGATTCATGCAGCTGCCATGAAACACGTTGATATCGCTGAATACAACCCCATGGAATGTCTGAAAACCAATGTGATTGGAGCAGAAAATGTTATAAATGCGTGCTTAGAGCTAGATGTTGAAAATGTTGTTGCCTTATCTACTGACAAAGCCGCTGCGCCTATCAATTTATATGGAGCAAGCAAACTTGCCTCTGACAAACTTTTCATAGCTGCTAATAATATTAAAGGATCGAAGAAAATAAAATTTTCAGTTGTGAGATATGGAAATGTTATGTGCTCAAACGGTTCGGTGATTCCTTTCTTTCTGAACAAAAAGAAAGAAGGCGTATTGCCTATTACCGAGCCTAAGATGACCAGGTTTAACATCTCTTTGAATGAAGGTGCAGAATTGGTTTTACATGCCCTAGAGCATGCCTGGGGAGGCGAGCTTTTTGTCCCTAAAATTCCTTCTTACCGAATATCAGATGTCGCCCAAGCTATTGGTCCCGAATGCGAACACAAAATTATTGGGATACGACCTGGAGAAAAAATTCATGAAGAGATGATAACCGTGTCAGATTCATATTCGACTTATGATGTTGGTTCATATTATGTTATTTTACCCCAAGTCGTTAGTTGGGACTTACAAAAGTTTCTTGCCAATTTTAAGGCTTCAAAAGTGCCCGATGGATTCAATTATAATTCCTTTAACAATAATCGTTTTCTAAGTGTGGATGAAATACGAGACTTGATTGTGAAAAATGTAGATGAAAATTTTGAGATATAATGAATCCTATTCCCTACGGTCGGCAATCGATAAGCGATGAAGATGTTCAAGCGGTTATTGATGTCCTTAGATCTGACTTCCTAACTCAAGGACCATGTGTTGCCTTATTTGAAAAAGAGTTTGCTAATTATGTCGGATCTAAATATGCCGTTTCAGTTAGTAATGGTACTGCTGCGCTTCACTTAAGTTGTTTGGCACTAGATGTCGACAATGGAACAAAAGTCATAACTACCCCCATTTCATTTTCAGCCACTGCCAATTGTATTAGATACTGCAATGGGGAAGTTGTTTTTGCAGACATCAATGAAGACACGTACACCATAGATATTGATAAAATTAAATCCGTATTAGAATCAGAAGAAAGAGGAACTTTCCAAGGTATAATACCGGTTGATTTTACAGGCAGACCTGTTGATATGGAAGCTCTAAGAAAGCTTGCGGATGAATACGGTTTATGGATCATTGCAGATTCATGTCATTCTCCGGGTGGTTCATTTGTTGACTCAAAAAATCAAATACAGACATGTGGAAATGGCACGTATTCTGATTTATCGATTTTTTCTTTTCATCCTGTGAAGCACATTGCAGCAGGTGAAGGTGGCATGATTACCACCAATAATGAAGCCTTGTATCAAAAACTTTTAAAACTTAGGTCACATGGCATTACTAAGGATAGTCAATTTTACCAAAATGACATCGAATTAGCGGGTGGTTTATCATCCTACCCAGAATGGTATATGGAAATGCAGACTTTAGGATTTAATTACAGATTGACAGACTTTCAGTCTGCATTAGGCATGAGCCAATTGTCCAAAGCTAAAGAAGGTATCGCCAAAAGGCGAATGATAGCTGCAAATTATTATCATGCGCTGAAAGACTCCCAATTTTTAATCCGCCAATCTGGATTAATTGATGGTCATGCCTATCATCTTTACGTGATTGAGGTTAAAGACCGATTAGGGTTGTATAAGTTTCTTCGCAGCAATAATATTTATGCACAAATCCATTACATACCCATTCATTTGATGCCTTATTACAAAGCCCGCGGTTGGAAAGATGGTGATTTTCCATATGCTGAAGCATATTATAAGAATTGCATAAGTTTACCAATGTTTCCTACATTAACCGCTAAAGAACAAGATTTTGTAATTCAATGCATTAAAGACTATTACAATGAATAGGCTTTGTATCATACCGGCCCGAGGTGGCAGCAAAAGAATTCCTCGTAAAAACATACGAGAATTTGCTGGAAAACCCATTATTGCTTTCTCCATTGAAGCTGCTCTGAATTGCGAATTATTTGACGAGGTAATGATTTCAACGGATGACGATGAAATAGCACAAATTGCCGAAAGTTATGGAGCAAGTGTACCTTTTCGTAGGAATCGCAAAGCTGCGAACGATACAGCAACGCTTTTAGATGTAATTGAAGATGTGCTTCTGAATTATAAAAACAAAGGCCAGCAGCCAAAAGAAATCTGCTGTTTGCTTGCAACAGCACCATTTGTGACTATAGAAATGCTTCGTAAAGCTTATAAACTTTTTCAAATTGAAAAATATGATTCCGTTTTTCCTATCGTCAAATTTGATAATCCAATTCAAAGGAGCTTAAAATTTGAAGGAAAAAAACTACAAATGAATTGGCCTAATAATATCCATCTTAGATCGCAAGACCTAGAAGATTGTTACTATGATTCTGGCTTATTTTATTGGTTAAATCAACAGCCATTGATTAAGAAAAAACTATGGACAGATAATTCTAGTGCAATTGTATTGAATTCTTTAGTTACACAAGACATTGATACTGAATCTGATTGGAAATTAGCAGAGTTAAAATATAATTATTTAAAGAATGAGCAGCGAATATAAAACCGAACAAGAGGAATTTTGGGCAGGAACATTTGGTGACAGCTATATTAATCGTAACATCAGCGAAGGATACCTAGCGTCTAATATCCATTTATTTTCGAATATATTTAAATCATGTAATAAACACACGTCTTTAATTGAATTTGGAGCTAATGTAGGAATGAATCTAAAAGCAATAAAGACACTCCTCCCAACTTGTTCTTTGCATGGTGTTGAAATTAATGAACGGGCCTGCGAAGATCTTAAGAATGTAATTGGAGCACAAAATGTGTATCATGAATCCATTTTTGATTTCAATCCTACTGATCAGTTTGACATCGTCTTGATTAAGGGTGTGCTTATACATATCAATCCGGAAAAACTTGACTTAGTTTATGACAAACTTTATAATTCTTCGAAAAAATACATGCTGATTTGCGAGTATTACAACCCCTCTCCTGTTTCAATTGAATATCGAGGGCATTCAGATCGATTATTCAAAAGAGATTTTGCAGGAGAAATCATGGACCGTTTTACAGATGTCCAACTTGTTGACTATGGGTTTGCATATCATCGGGACATTTCTTTTCCACAAGATGATTGCACCTGGTTCTTATTGGAAAAGAACATTGGTTAAATGAGTAAAAAAGCGACCATAATATTAAGATGTGACGCTAATGCCGAAATAGGATATGGTCATTTATCAAGATCTATTGCGCTATACGAGTTATTGTGTGTTAATTTCAATTGCTTCATTGTAACCGGTAACAATAATGTAAATCACATCGTTCCAACTCATATTCAGGTAGCGCTTATCCCTATCAATCTAACACCAACTCAAGAAGGAAATTGGCTTCTGGAAAAATTTTCAAAAAATTGCATTCTTATTACCGATGGATACCAATACAATGAATTCTATCAGCAAGCAATAAAACAACTTTTGATTCCATTGGTCGCTGTCGATGATTTAGCTGTTCATCATCAATATGCTGATGTAGTTTTGAACCATGCTCCAAAAATAGCAGCAAAAAACTATTCGAAAGAAAGTTATACCCATTTATCGCTAGGTTGCCGTTTTGCTATGCTCCGAAGTGTTTTTTACGATAACTTTTTAGAGGAAATTCCCAAAAACAAGTTCAAAAATATTTTCATTTCATTTGGCGGATCCGATCAAACAAAGATTTGTGTTAATGCAATAAAAGGTTTAGCTAATTACAGCAAGAATATTACCCTTAATATTTTAGTAGGTAATGAGCTGATTTCAAATAACATTGCGAAAGATTGTGTAGATACAATTAAACCCAAATTTCACTACGGATTAACCTCCAATGAGGTTTTCGATTTGATTCGACAAGCAGACCTTTGTATTGTTTCAGCGAGTACAATTATGCTCGAAGTCGCATCAATTGGTAAACCTTTGATTATTGGCTATTTTGTGAAAAATCAAGCATTCATGTATACAGGAGGTATTGAATCTGGATTAGCACATGGAATTGGTAATCTCAAGGATTTTGACTTCAATACTATACGCAATAAAATAGCCGAATTTGAATCAAAAAATTTGCTTGGAGCTATGATGGAAAGACAACGAAAACATTTCCAAAGTCCTATTAGGAATAACATAACTACCCTAATTCAAAGTTTAATCGATCGGCTTAACTTTGTGCCAGCAACTGCATCCGATGGTGCATTATTACTCCATTGGCGCAACGACCCAACAACCATTGAAAATAGCATTGTAACCCAAGCGGTTAATCCAGAAGATCATCACAATTGGTTATCAAAAATATTAAATGATGCCAGTGTACAATTATTTATCGTTCATGCTGACAAAGAAACAATAGGAACGGTTAGAATTAATTCTACATTACGAGATAAAGAAATCTCTTGGACCATTGCACCGAATCATAGGGGGAAGGGATATGGAAAAACGATTGTAAATAAACTAGTGAACTCTCTTGAAGGTACTGTTATTGCACAAATTAAGAATAGCAATATCGCATCTAAAAAAATTGCCGAATACGCAGGTTTAAAAATGGTTTCTGAAACCAATGACCTCATTAAATACCAGCTAAAAATATCGTAATGCAAATTGGGAATCAAAAAATAGGAAAATCGCAATCGGTTTTTATAATTGCGGAACTATCTGCTAATCATAATGGATCCTTAGAGGTTGCCCTAGAAACAATTCGTGCGGCCAAACGAGCTGGTGCAGATGCTGTAAAACTGCAAACCTATACACCAGACACCATCACCATTGATAGCAAAAAACCTGATTTCAAACTAGACTCTGGAACCATCTGGGATGGACAGACGCTCTATGAACTGTATCAAAAAGCATACACTCCGTGGGAATGGCACGAGCAATTATTTAAGGTTGCTGTGGACGAAGGAATTCTCTGTTTTTCATCGCCCTTTGACATTAGCGCAGTTGACTTTTTAGAACAATTTGATGTGCCAGCATATAAAATTGCATCATTTGAAATAACAGATATTCCGCTCATACAATACGTTGCAAGAAAGAAAAAGCCAATTATTATTTCAACCGGAATTGCTGACCATACTGATATTCAACTTGCTCTAGATACCTGCTATGCTGAGGGTAATCAGGATGTTGTTCTATTAAAAACGACATCCGAATATCCTGCCAAGATAGCTGATGCCAACTTGATTATGATGACTGACATGGCAAAAAAATACACTGTTTTAACAGGTTTATCCGATCACACGTTAGGTTCTGTTGTGCCCATCGTTGCAACTGCTATGGGGGCTGCCGTAATTGAGAAACACATTGCCATTGATAAAAGCGAAGGTGTAGATGCTAGTTTTTCTTTAAACGAAAAAGAATTTTCAGAAATGGTACATGAGGTAAGACTTGCCGAGCAAGCAAGGGGGATTGTTAACTATGATTTAGATGACCGTAAAATAAAAGCAAGAAAATTCGCAAGGTCTTTATATGTAGTAATGGATGTGAAAAAAGGAGATGTTGTTTCCATGAAGAATGTCAAATCAATTCGTCCGGGATACGGTTTGCACCCTAAACATCTGCATGATATTATGGGCAAACGTTTTATTCAAGACGTAAAAAAGGGTGAAAGAATGGAGCTAACAGCTATAGAAACTTAAATGAATTTTAAGGTCATTGATAATAGCTATTGTTTTATCTCTGAAGTGAGACAAGTGCATATAGATTGCACAAAACAGCAATAGTTTATACTTGAATTGAAAAATATATAAGATGCAACCGCATGAAAAAAATTAAGCAATTGCAAAAGATTAAAGAGGTTTATGCCAATGGTGGAAACATTATTCAATACCTAAAATCAATCAATGGTAACCAATCAACCAATACGATTGAGGATATCATGATTAGCTATGATTTTCAAGCCGGCTCGTACATTAAACAATTGTCAGAAAATCCAGAATTCAAAATAAAATATTGCGCGGCTATTGCAAGCATTATTAATCAGCTAGGTAAAATCGAATCTATTATTGAAATTGGTGTAGGTGAAGGAACTACGCTTGGTGTCCTGGCAAAACAATGCAACAACAAATCTCATAAATATTTAGGTTTTGACATTTCGTGGTCACGACTGAAATTTGGATTGGATTTCATTTCAGACCTCAACCTTTCAAATGTAGATCTTTTCGTTGCTAATCTTTTTGAAATTCCACTTCAGGACAGTTCTATTGATGTTGTATACACATCACATTCCATTGAACCAAATGGAGGAAAAGAAGAAGAGGCATTGCAAGAACTTTATCGAATTACCAAAAAATACCTGATCCTGTTAGAGCCCTCTTACGAATTTGCTAATGAAGAAGCTCGAAACAGAATGAAACAGCATGGATACGTAACAAAACTATATAAAACAGCCATTGACTTAGGAATGAAAGTAGTTGAACATCGGTTATTTGATTACTCAGCAAACCCCTTAAATCCAACGGGCTTAATGATTATCGAAAAAGAGAAATCATCTACTAACTCTTCGGAACTTGTTTGCCCTATCACCTTTCATTCCTTAGATAAAATAGACGATACAATACTGTATTCAAAGGAAAGTGGCCTTTCTTATCCCATAATGAGCAACATACCTGTTTTACTCAAAGAGAACTCCATGTTAGCCACACATTTACTCACGGATTACGAGTTATTTAAAATGGAAAATAGCCTCCATTTTGACGCAATCAAAAATATTGATCAATAAAAATTTCGACACAATCATTACTCATTGTCATTTTAATCCTAAATATTATTAGGAATACATGTTTACCAAAAACAGTCGAATCACATATTAGACTGAAAACCCAATAGCAACTACATATTTATTTTAACAACGCAATAATTTGAAGTTATTGCGTAATTTAGATTGTTCAACTACGATAACAAAACGCATGATAAAGCTTTTTTTCAAGAACAATCTTAAAACCATTGTTGCTGTTGCCTTATTTCTACTAGTAGCCCTCATTTATTTCTATCCTGTATTCGGAGATAATACGCTTAAAATGAGTGATATTTCTAATTGGAAAGGCATGGCCAAAGAGCTCAACGACTACCGAGATGTCAATAATGAAGAAGCCGTTTGGACCAATTCGTCATTTAGCGGAATGCCCGGATATCAAATCAGCGTTCAATATTTAAACCCAGTTAAAAATGTATATAATGCTGTAGTCGGATTTTTAAGTTTTCCGGTTTCTGCACTGTTTTTTTCCCTGCTGTGTTTCTTCATAATGTGCAGAACGTTTAAGGTAGGCTTTTATGTGTCTTTTATTGGGGCTCTTGCCTATGGGTTTTCTACCTATAATTTTCTTATTATGGAAGCAGGTCACAGCTCAAAAATGATGGCCATTGCATTCATTCCTGGGGTGATTGCCGGATTAATTATGGCCTATCGCCATAAAAACTGGATTTTCGCTTTCGTTGTATTGGCATTGTTTTTCTCTTTGGAGCTGCTGGTTAATCACATTCAGATGACTTATTACTTTAGCTCCGTGCTCATTGTAATAGGAATTGCCGAGTTTTTGAGATTGGCAAAAGCGAAAGAATACAAGTTTTTTGCGACTCGTACATTGGTGGTTATGGGAGCTTTAGTAGTTGCGCTACTTTCAAATTTTGGTAACTATTACAATACTTACGAGTTCGCCAAACAAACCATGCGCGGAAAATCAATGATTACCGTACAACCCAATGGAGAACAAATTTCCGCAGCAGAACAAACGACTGGACTAGATCCAGAATACATTGTCCAATGGTGTTATGGTAAAGAAGAAACGCTAAACTTGTTGATTCCAACCGCAAAAGGTGACAGTAGAAACCTCACTGCAGAAGTTCTTGACCGACTTCGAGCGGAAGATCCGGTTTCGTACAATTATGTAGTTACCCAATACCAAGAAAACAAAGGTAAGATCTTTGGCGGGTACTGGGGAGATCAACCTTTTACCGGTGGCCCTAACTATATCGGTGCTATCGTTGTTTTTCTGGCACTTCTTTATTTGATTTTTGTTAATTCTACGCTGAAATGGTCGCTTCTTGTGATTACCATCCTCACCATTTTACTGAGCTGGGGTAAGAATCTAGGTGGCTCCGTAGACGACATGTGGCTAACCAATTTCTTCTTAGAATACGTTCCGCTCTACAGTAAATTCCGAGCTGTTTCATCCATATTGGTTGTTGTAAATCTCATCTTCCCATTAATGGCCGTATTGTTTTTAAAACACATCACGGACCATAGTGATTGGGCAAGAAAGAAGTTAGTTACACTGACTGCAACTGGCGGAGCCATTATTATCCTAATGATTATTGGAACTACAGTTAATGGAAACTGGATTGGGTTTTTAAGCAATATTGAAGAATCAAAATTATTAGAGCTTAACGAAGCATATTACAAAACTCAGCAAGGACAAAATCCAACGGCTGTATTTGAAAAAGTTACCGAAATACGACAAGCTGTATTTGCCGAGGATGCATGGAGATCGATCGGCTTTATTTTATGTGGGTTTTTACTTTTATTAGCTTCCATTTGGAGGCCTAAATATACTACCTACACCACAGTAGGAATAGGCCTCTTTTTATTAGTGGATCTCGTTACTGTCGATAAACGATATTTGAATAACGACTCTGAACCCAGTAATAGAAAAGAATCGCATTTTATTGATAGAGAAGGTAAACATCAAAAATACATAGCGTGGGAAAAAAATAAGAATTATAAATATGCTTTTGATGCGACCAATGGAGATCTTGCCATTTTCCAAATTGAAACGGACACCATCAACCAACCAGCTACACAGCAAAAAAGAGCGATTATAAATGCTTTCGATAAAAGTCTAAAAGAATTTAAAAAAGACCATAAAGGAAGACCGAAATCTCAAGACCAGGAGAGTCTGATGTTCTCTAGTTTAAATTTAAACACCAATTACAAGGTAATGGATTTAGACAACCCCTTCAACAGTGCAAGGGTTAGCTACTTTCATAAATCTTCCGGTGGATACAGTCCCGCTAAACTAGGACGCTATCAAGATATGATTGATTTCTACATCTCCAATGAACTTCAATATCTAGGTAGCAATGAATTAGAAAAGACGAAAGTGTTGAATATGCTCAATACCAAATACTATCTATATCAAGGTGAATTGGCAATCCTTAACCGTTTCGCTTATGGCAACGCTTGGTTTGTTAAGAATGTAAAGTGGGTTGAAAACAATAACGAAGAAATTTTGGCGATTGACAACACCAATGTACTTGAAACAGCCATCATTCATAATGAATTTAATCAGGCGGTAACCGGAAACTATGAGTTAGATAGCACAGCATCTATTCAAATGAACAGTTATTCACCCAATCACATTCGTTATTCTTCTGAATCCAAGACCAAACAATTGGCGGTATTTTCAGAAATATATTATCCTGGCGAATGGCAAGTGTACATAGACGAGAAACCTGTTCCATATGTTAGGGCTAATTATATTTTAAGGGCACTTGAAATTCCTGAAGGTAAACATACCATTGATTTCAAATTTGAAGCACGTGCTTTATACTTTGCAAATAATATCAACTTATTAGGTTTTTTATTACTCCTTACTGGATTTGTACTATTAATTGTGAGAATAATTAAAAGATCCAAAGAAGAACCGTCAGCTAACAAGAAGTAAGCGTAAAAAATTGCAACCGATATGTTTACATCCGTTTTAATCAGTATTCAAACTTTTCTAAAAAGAATATCGAATGTGCTGATAGCATTCATTAAAGTTGCATTCTTATCTAAGTGGTTTGTAAAACTACCACCAATTGAAATGAATGAAATTGCGGTATTGGCCAATGGACCATCCCTCGACAAGGATTTAGAAAAATTGAGACAAAAACCTTTTAATGGTGATTACATGTGTGTCAACCATTTCCCATCAACAACGAAATACCTAGAATTGCAACCCAAGTTTGTAGTCTTCTGTGATGCAGCATTATTTACGACTTCGGCCGACCATCATCTTTATGATGGCAATAAAAAAGTATTCAATAATATATTTAATAAAACCACTTGGGACATTCACTTATTTGTACCACATTCTTCCCGAAAGAACTTTCAAAAACTAATCAAGATTCACGGACTATCTAATGTCCATGTCAGTTACACGTTTTACAATACCACAAATTTCAATGGCAATGGTGGAATTTTTCATTCGTTTTACCAGAGGCAGCTTGGAATGCCTGACCCAAGAACGGTTGTTACGCCTTGCGTTATGTTAAGCATTAATATGGGGTTTAAAAAAGTATTTCTAACTGGAGTTGATCACAATTTCCATGAAGGGATTAAAGTGAATCAGGATAATCAATTACTGGTTAGAATAGATCATTTTTACGACGAGCATAGAGAACAGAAATACACTCCATTTATAAATTCTGCTAACGGCAAAGTTTATACCATCGGAGAACTATTTGAAGTTCTACAAAAAATATTCCGTTCTTACGGATATATTGCGAAATTTGCTTCAAAAAAGAACGTACAGATAATTAATTGTACGGAATCCTCATTTATTGATGAATTTATTAAAATAAACTAATGGGCGCTGTTCAATTTGGAATACCAAAAGAGCTAATCAAAAAAATAAAAGAAGTTTATCCGATAGATAATTTTGTAGAAACAGGTACCTACTTGGGTGAAACATCATATTGGGCATCTACTCAATTCAAACATACGCATACTATTGAAATAAGTGACGAATTGCACCAAGAAGCGACTAAACGTTATTCAAAAATAGAAAATCTTCATTTTCATTTGGGTGACAGTAAAGATGTAATTCCAAAAATTGTTAAACAGCTTGACGGTCCTGCACTTTTCTGGTTAGATGGGCATTGGTGTGGAAGGAATACAGGTGGAAAAGGAAATTTATGTCCCGTTATGGATGAATTGCAAGCGGCTTCATCTGTAAAAGGATCCGTAATCCTTATTGATGATCTTCGATGTTTCTTGGGACCTATGCCTTTTGATAGTGAAGAAAATTACCCGTCAGTTCATGAAATCATTCTTTACCTGCATGAACGTTTACCTGATAATTATGTCACTTTTCATGATGACACCATAATCTGTGCCCCATCCGCTATTAAAGAAATCATTGACGCCGACTGGAAATTACACTTCCCGAAACGCTACCCCAATACCTTTAAAAATAAGATTTCCAAAATGGCTTGGCGTATCAAACGAATGAACTTCAATAATGAATACGAATAATCTGAAACGTTATTTCCTTGCAAAAATACCGTCAATCTGGTACACCTGGCCCGTGTTATTATCAGTAAAAGCAGGTTGTATTCCATATAAGTAAAATCCATTATTCTCCATAAATTCCACTACCTCTTTCCACGAAACATTGTTATTCTCATAAACCGGTACGAAAGACATTTCTACAGAAACTAATTTTGAATTTCTCAAGACTTTTGATGCCCCATTTAGTACTGCCATTTCGAATCCTTGCACATCTATTTTTAATAATATGCTATTCGACTCTATGGGTAAATCAACGGCGTCTAATGGCATTACATTGACTTTCTCTTTTCCAATGTACTTGGAACTTGGTTCTCCTTGAACATGCGTATCCAAAATATTTAAAACAGAACTGCTAACCAAGTTCTCTGAAATATTAATTTCAATCTCGCCAACTTCTGAGCCAATGGCACATCTTTCGTAGATATCCCAATTACTTTTAGTTTTACTAATAGCCATTAAGGAATTGTGACACTCAGTTAGCGGTTCAAAAGAAATAATTTTTTCTTGAAAGCCATGATCCATTAACATACACGCATACTGCCCAACATTTGCGCCAACATCTAAGACCAAATCAATATTGAAATGTTTTAAAGCTGCAATTAATCTCGCATCAGGATGAGTTGAAGGCTTATATGGCCTTACAATTAAACCCAATCTATGGGTATACTTTTGAAAGTATCGAATGAAACTCATAGTTTTATTTCTTTTTCATCTGCACACTGATTAGCATACGCAGCAACCATTTGATAGCTATTTAAGACCATTTCCTGAAGTTCCACTAATAGTCCCGGTGTTTTTTGTTTTCTTTTTTCTAAAGCTGTCTGGTTTAACGTATTCATGAAATTCGTCACTTGATTTTTCAGGTTTCCTTCCTCTTCAATTAACCAGCCTGAATCCTGCAGCATGTGCCAATTATCACTTTCCTTTGAACCAGCAAAAAGTAAAGCACCATTCATGGTAACGGCACTAATCGCTTTTGAAGGCACCGCAATGTGCGTCCACTTCTTATACAAGCTAACCAAATGAATGTCTATAAAATGAAGTTGGTCACGCGGAACAGTTTCGACCAAGATAATTCCATCTTGATTAGCCAATGATTCTTTTAATTTAGGGGCCTTATGCCCATATAATGCCAACACCATTTGCTGTGTTTCAGGATTAATTTGATTGGCAACCTCTTGTATAAATGCTGGATTGTGTGCATCACCGATATTTCCACAATAACCGAAAGTTGTTTTAGAAGAATCGAACCAAGCTGGTTTTTGATCTGATTTATCCTGATAAAAAAATACACCGCATGGGAGAATTGCTGCAGGTAGTTCTTTTTGAAATTTGCGCTGTAAATGTTCGTGTTGTTTTGGACCTAGTGCAATCAAGAAACTTGGATTAGAATTGTAGGTCTTTTTAACTACCCATTTATAGAACCTATTGCTTTCACTAATGATATTTGTGGCACTAAATCCTTCCGGAAAAAGATCTAAAGACCAGAATGCCCATTTGTACTTTTTACCATACATCATTGAGGCCCAAAAAGGCAATAATGGAGGGCTTGAAGTAGTTACAATTAAAGTGTCTTTGAATCTTTTAGACTTTCGAGTTAACACCCAGCCATCATATAAGAAAGTAATAAATCGTAATATCTTGTTATTACTTTGAGACAATGATTTTAACTTGATCACATTTCCAACAGGTTCTCTTCTTCTTCCGCCACCTTCAAAACTTCGATCCATGCAAATAATATTACTCTCAATATTGCATTGCTCTTTTAAATAAGTTACCATGTCACAAATGGCTTCACCATTAATATTCGGTGTAGGTGGGTAATAACGAGCTACAAAAGTGATTTTAGGTTTCCGATTATTGTATTCTAAGTTGTCTTTCATAAGACTATAAAGTCTAGGTTAGATTCTTACAATCATGGCGTCATAAATCTCAGTTAGAATATCATCTACCCCAAACCTATACTCCCAAGACGGATAATGCAATTTGAATTTAGAGACATCACTAATGTACCAAATATGATCTCCTACTCGATTGGTTTCAGAATACTTATAATTCATCTTGTTGCCAGAGATTAATTCGCATTGATCTATCGCTTCAATCATAGAACAATTTGAAAAGCGACTTCCCCCAGCGTTGTACACCTCACCAAAGCGAGGATTTTGATAAAAATGCCAAAACATATTCACTAAATCATAGCTATGAATATTATCTCTGACCTGCTTACCCTGATATCCGAAAATAGTATATTCTTGTTTTGTAATACAGCATTTCATTAAATAGGATAAGAAACCATGCAATTGAGCACCGGAATGATTAGGACCAGATAAACATCCTCCGCGAAAAACTCCTGTCTTAATCCCAAAATAATTGCCGTATTCTTGAACCAAAACATCTGCTGCTACTTTTGATGCTCCAAATACTGAATGAGTGGTATGGTCTAAACTCATCTGCTCATCAATCCCTTCCTTAAAATAAGCATGAGACTGATCAATTTCCCATCTTTTATCCAGCTCAACTAAAGGCAACTTATTAGGATTGTCGCCATAAACCTTATTCGTAGAAGTGAAAATGAATACTGCTTCTGAAGCTAATTGCCTCGTAAGCTCTAACAGGTTCAGAGTACCGTTTGCATTAATTGTAAAATCTGTAATAGGTTCTTTTGCTGCCCAATCGTGACTCGGTTGTGCCGCAGCATGTATGATTAAAGAAATATCCGAATTGTACTTCTGGAAGATTGTTTCTAAATCGTTGTAATTCCTAATATCTATATTGTGATGTTCATAGTTGGAATAATTTCCACTCAATTTATTTTGGTTCCATGCTGTTGATGCCTCTTCGCCAAAGAAATAAGACCTCATGTCATTATCAATACCAATTATTTTATCGAATTTATCAGCTAGAAATAATACTGCTTCGCTACCTATTAAACCTCCAGAACCGGTTATAATTGCAACACTCATAAATCTTCGTTTTATCCCGTGATTATTGGGATTTCAAAACTAACTGAATAATCTCTAAAAAAACAATGTGACAGCAGAAAATCGACACAATTGACTTCCCTACTATCCTATTGATAAAATAGATCGCACATTACTTACTGAGATAAAGATTTCTTTCGCTGTAAATTTCTCTAAAAAATGGATCTCTTAAATTATCAATAAAGCGAATTGCTTCACCCGTAGATTTCATTTCAGGGCCAAGCTCCTTGTTAACATTTGGAAATTTATCAAAAGAAAAGACAGGAATTTTAACCGCATACCCCTTTTTTCTTGGGCTGAATTTAAAATCACTTACTTTTTTCTCACCAAGCATCACTTTTACCGCATAATTTACATAAGGTTCATCATAAGCTTTCGCAATAAATGGAACTGTCCTTGACGCTCTTGGATTGGCTTCAATGATGTACACTTTATCATCTTTCACAGCAAATTGAATATTAATTAGACCTACGGTTTCTAAGGCAACTGCAATGCGATTTGTATATTCTTTTATTTGCTCAATAACTAAATCTCCCAAGTTATATGGAGGTAATACCGCGTAGGAATCTCCAGAATGAATTCCTGCAGGCTCGATGTGCTGCATTATTCCAATGATGTATACATTTTCTCCATCACAAATTGCATCTGCTTCACACTCTATAGCACCACCTAAGAAATGATCTAATAAAATTTGATTAAAAGGCATGTCTCGCAAAATATCCACAACATGGTGTTCCAAATCCTGATCATTAATGACAATTTTCATTTTCTGTCCGCCCAATACGTACGATGGTCTTACTAATAATGGATACCCTAATTCTTTCGCTAATTCTAATGCTTGTTCCGCACTTTCCACAACTCCAAATTCGGGATAAGGAATATCAAGATCTTTCAAAAGGTTGGAGAACCTACCTCTATCTTCAGCTAAATCCAGTGCCTGATAGCTCGTTCCCATAATTTTAATTCCATACCGTTCCAACTTTTCAGCTAATTTAAGTGCCGTTTGGCCTCCTAGCTGAACAATGACACCTTCTGGTTTTTCATGTAGAATAATGTCGTAAATATGTTCCCAAAATACCGGTTCGAAATAAAGTTTATCCGCAGTATCAAAATCCGTTGAGACTGTTTCCGGATTGCAATTAATCATTATGGTTTCATAGCCGCATTCTTCTGCTGCTAAAACACCATGGACACAAGAATAATCAAATTCGATTCCCTGCCCAATTCTATTCGGACCCGATCCTAAAACTATTATTTTCTTTTTATCCGTTACAATTGATTCGGATTCATCCTCAAAAGTAGAATAGTAATACGGTGTTTTGGCTTCAAATTCAGCAGCACAAGTATCAACAAGTTTGTAAGAACGCTTAATATTCAAATCGTGACGTTTCTTAAAAACCTCACTTTCTAAGCATTTTAATAAATGTGCTATTTGCCGATCAGCATACCCTTTCTGTTTTGCTTCAAACATCAATTCGAACGGTATAGACTGAACGGTAAATTGTTGGATTCGTCTTTCAACATGAATCAAATCTTCTATTTGATGTAAAAACCATTTATCGATTTTTGTTTTTTCACGAATTGTTTTAAATGGTATTCCAAGTTTAATTGCATCGTAGATATGGAATAATCTATTCCAACTTGGGAACTCCAAACTATGCAAAATTTCATTTTGATTTCTCAACTCTCGGCCATCAGCACCTAAACCGTTTCTTCCAATTTCCAGAGATTGACAAGCTTTTTGCAAAGCTTCCTGAAATGACCTGCCGATTCCCATAACTTCACCAACAGATTTCATTTGCAAACCGAGTGTGCGATCTGAGCCTTTGAACTTATCAAAATTCCACCTAGGTATTTTAACAATAACGTAATCTAAAGTTGGTTCAAAATACGCTGAAGTAGATTTGGTAATTTGATTGTCCAGCTCATCTAAGTGGTATCCAATGGCTAATTTAGATGCTATTTTGGCAATTGGATAACCAGTTGCCTTAGAAGCCAAAGCAGATGATCTTGAAACCCTCGGGTTTATCTCAATGGCTATAATTTCCTCTCGTTCATCGTCACTAACCGCGAATTGCACATTACAACCCCCTGCAAAATCACCGATTGATCTCATCATATCAATCGCCATATCTCTCATCTTTTGATACGTTTTATCAGATAAGGTCATGGCGGGTGCAACGGTAATGGAATCACCCGTATGAATACCCATAGGATCAAAATTCTCTATCGAACAAATGATGACCACATTGTCATTTTTATCTCGCAGTAATTCCAATTCAAACTCTTTCCACCCCAACAATGCCTTATCAATCATAACTTCATGAATCGGAGACTTGTGCAGCCCATCATTCAATGCTTGATCAAAATCTTCCTCATTTCGAACAAATGAAGCACCAGCTCCTCCTAAAGTAAAAGAAGCCCTAATGCACATTGGGTAACCAAATTCCTGAGCAATTTCTTTACCTTCTAGAAAAGATTTGGCGGTTTTTTGAGGTGCCATCGGAATGCCCATTTGCAGCATTAAATTTCTAAAGGCTTCCCTATTCTCTGTGATTTCAATGGCTGCAATATCGACACCAATCATTTTGACATCAAATTCCTCCCAGATACCCATCTCATCACATTTCATTGCCAAGTTTAATCCTGTCTGACCACCCATCGTTGGCAAAACAGCATCTATCTTATGCTTCTCGAGTATTTCTATTATCGAGTTAGGCTCTAGCGGTTTCAAATAGACATTATCTGCTACCACTTTATCCGTCATGATAGTAGCTGGATTAGAATTAATTAAAGTAACCTCAATTCCCTCATCTCGAAGAGATCTTGAGGCCTGTGAACCCGCATAATCAAATTCACAAGCCTGACCAATCACAATTGGTCCGCTTCCTATTATCAATACCGATTGGATACTGTTATCTCTAGGCATAACACGAAATATTTAAAGGATGTCGCACTCGATTTAAATTAAACCGAATTAGATTAACTAATGAAATAGTGCTTAAATTCATTAGGCCACAAAGTTAAGTTACCTTTCGTTTAATGCCCTATTTTCTCACAATAAAATGTGTATGATTTATCAACAATTCAGCCGATTGATTAACCAATTAAAGAAATTTTATTGCTTCAAAAAGAAGAACGCAATATTAATTCTACATTTAAAGTCTTAAAAAATGTAATAATGGCGCTGCTAAGCTCTGATAAATCAAGGTATTTCGAAATTCAGTACCTCAATTCGAAAAATTCTATTATCCCTTTTATTGGGTCTTTTGATAAAGACCTGAAACAGATAAGAATATTAGAAATTGGCAGTGCAGAAGGTGGAGTCTTAAAAGCATTTACCGAAATAGGCTGTACGTGTCTCGGCATTGAATTAAATCCAACTAGGGTAGATTCAGCGAATGAATTTCTAAAAGATGAAATAGCTGCAGGACTCATTCATTTCAGTGCAAAGAACATCTATGATATTGGAAAAAATGAAGTCTCTGAAAAGTTCGACTTAATCATATTAAAAGATGTAATTGAACACATACACGATCAAGATAGATTTATGACAGAGGTGGAGCGGTTTTTAAATCCAACTGGCCAAATTTTCTTTGGCTTTCCGTCTTGGAGAATGCCATTTGGCGGTCATCAGCAAATTGCTAAATCAAAATTAGCTTCAAAAATGCCCTACTATCATATTCTACCCAGATTTATCTACAAAGGAATTCTAAAGGCATGTCGGGAAACGGAACCGATTATTAATGAATTAATGGAAATTAAAACGACGCGAATTTCAACCCTGCGTTTTGAGCGCTTGTGCAAAAAAAACAACTACGAAATTTCAAAGAGAGTGAAATACTTTATTGCTCCCATTTATGAATATAAATTCGGATATAAATCTAAAAAACTTTGGAATTGGATTAGTATTATTCCTTGGTTTAACGATTTTT
Source organism: uncultured Flavobacteriales bacterium (assembly GCA_905480225.1). Lineage (GTDB taxonomy): Bacteria > Bacteroidota > Bacteroidia > Flavobacteriales_D > Parvicellaceae > UBA10066. Next base: position 19,017 of record CAJQPO010000055.1, read on the forward strand.
TCACCTTCCAATCGTATTATTTAATTAAAAAAAAGTAAGTGGACATACACCATAGCCAAGCTCATTTTTAATTAACAATTTAGCTGAATTTAAATACAATACTGAATTCCTCAGATTGCTTAGGCTTGTGTTGTTGGACCTCCAAAATTTAACGGAATGGCAGTTCCTCTTGGATCATCATCTTTGATTGAGCCGTGTGCGCTTTCGTATTTTTGGATATTATCTTGTAAAGCCCTCATCATTCTTTTAGCATGTTGAGGCGTCATAATTATTCTTGAATGAACTCGCGCTTTCGGCATGCCCGGCATGATTCGAATAAAATCACTTACAAATTCACTAGGTGAATGTGTGATAATTGCAAGATTAGAATACGTTCCCTCCGCAATTTCTTCAGAAAGCTCAATATTCAATTGATTTTTATTCTCTTCACTCATACTTATTATTTAATAGATAGGCTCTCCAATTAGTCCGAAGACTGTTGGAGAGCCTTTGAATATTTATTATCCTTCTACAACAGTAGCTTCGGAAGCTCCTACAAGCTGCTCATATTCAGCACGAGAGCCAACTATAACATCTTGCCAGATTCTCATTCCAGTACCAGCAGGAATCTTATGTCCAACAATAACGTTTTCTTTTAAGCCTCTTAAACCATCTACCTTACCAGCAATTGCTGCCTCATTAAGCACCTTAGTCGTTTCTTGGAAGGACGCCGCTGAAATGAAACTGTCTGTTTGAAGTGAAGCACGAGTTATACCTTGCAAAATCGGTTTCGAAGTTGCAGGAATTGCATCTCTAGCATCTACTAGCGCTTTATCCTTTCTTTTCAAGACAGAGTTTTCATCTCTTAGCTTTCTAGCCGAAATTATTTGACCTGATTTTAAATTTTCAGAATCCCCTGATTCAATGACTACTTTTTTACCCCATAACTCATCGTTTTCTTCCATGAAATCGAATTTGTTAACCGCTTGCTTTTCTAGGAATTTAGTATCACCTGGATCAACAATTTCAACTTTCCGCATCATTTGTCGAACAATTACCTCAAAATGCTTATCGTTAATTTTAACACCTTGCAAACGGTAAACTTCCTGGATTTCATTTACTAGATATTCTTGAACCGCTGTAGGACCTTTAATTTCTAATATATCCTGTGGAGTAGTTGCACCATCTGAAAGTGGCTGTCCTGCTCTTACAAAATCATTTTCTTGAACTAATATGTGTTTTGCTAAGGACACCAAGTATTTCTTAACATCTCCATTTTTAGATTCAATAATAATTTCTCTATTACCTCTTTTAATTTTACCGAACGAAACAATTCCTTCGACAGCTGCAACTACAGCTGGATTGGAAGGATTTCTAGCTTCAAAAAGCTCTGTAACTCTTGGTAGACCCCCAGTAATATCACCCGTTTTACCGGCAACACGAGGAATCTTTACAAGAATATCTCCTTGTCCAATTTTGTCTCCTTCATTAATCATGATATGCGCAGAAACTGGTAAATTATAAGTCCTCAACGTTTCGTCTTTACCAGTGGTAATTCGAATCATTGGATTCTTTTTCTTGTCCTTAGTTTCAATAATTACTTTTTCGTGGAAACCAGTTTGTTCATCTATCTCTTCACGATAAGTAATCCCTTCTTCAACGTTATCGAAAGCAACTTTACCATCTACTTCAGATAAAATAACAGCGTTATATGGATCCCATTTACAAACAACGTCTCCTTTTTTAATTTTTCTTTTCCCTTTAACTAGGATTTCAGAACCGTAAGGAATGTTATTCGTTGTGATAATTGCGCCCGTTTTTTCGTCGATGATACGCATTTCAGCAGCTCTACCAATTACGGCTTCTTTCACCGTGCCATCTGCCTCTTTCTTAGTAACCGTTCTTAATTCATCAATTTCAATCTTACCATCATATTTGGCAACGATACTACTATCATCTGCAATATTTGAAGCCGTACCACCTACGTGGAACGTTCTCAAGGTTAACTGAGTTCCCGGTTCACCAATGGATTGTGCTGCAATTACACCCACTGTTTCTCCAATATCAACCATTCGACCTGACGCAAGGTTCCTACCATAACATTTAGCACAAACACCTCGTCGTTGTTCACAAGTTAATACGGATCGGATTTCAACTTCTTCAATTCGCGCATTTTCAACCTTACTTGCGTGAGTTTCATTGAATTCATCACCTGCTGCAATAATTAATTCATCCGTTTCTGGATCAAAAACATCGTGAACAGATGTTCTACCAAGAATTCTTTCGAATAATGGTTCAACAATTTCCTCATTTTTCTTGAGCGGAACTGCTATTAAACCTCTTAAAGTAGCACAATCAGAACCCGTGATAATAACGTCTTGAGAAACATCAACAAGTCTTCTGGTTAAATACCCAGCATCAGCCGTTTTAAGCGCAGTATCCGCAAGTCCTTTACGCGCACCGTGTGTCGAAATAAAATATTCTAAAACCGACAATCCCTCCTTAAAATTCGCAAGAATTGGATTTTCAATAATTTCTTGACCTCCAGATGAACCAGACTTTCTTGGCTTTGCCATCAAACCCCTCATTCCTGAAAGTTGTCGAATTTGCTCTTTAGAACCCCTAGCACCCGAATCAAACATCATATAAATAGAGTTGAAACCTTGCTGGTCATTTTGTAATTGAGTCATCAAATCATGAGTCAATCTAGAATTTGTATGTGTCCAGATATCAATTATTTGATTATACCTTTCATTGTTAGTGATGAGTCCCATATTGTAATTCATCATCACTTCATCCACCTCGCCAGTTGCTTTAGAAACCATCAGGTCCTTCTTCTCTGGGATGATAATATCATCTAAATTGAAAGATAAACCACCTTTAAAAGCGTTGTAATAACCCAACTCTTTAATATCATCTAGGAAACTTGCCGTTCTGGCTACACCAGAAACTTTTAGAATCTGTCCAATAATGTCTCTCAGTGCCTTTTTGGTTAATACCTCATTGATAAAGCCAGCTTCTGCTGGTACAACCTCATTGAATAATACTCTTCCACAAGTTGTTTCCACAAATGCGTCCACCAATTCGCCCGCTTCATTGAGGTCTTTGGTCTTTACCTTAATTCCTGCATGCAAATCAAGAACGCCCTCATTGTAGGCAATATTAACTTCACTCGGAGAATAAAAAGTCATTCCTTCACCGTTCACCTTGTGATTTTTGTCGCTTGTTCTAAGCTTTGTAATGTAATACAAGCCCAATACCATATCCTGAGAAGGCACTGCAATTGGTGCTCCATTCGCCGGATTTAAAATATTATGAGAAGCAAGCATCAAAATTTGAGCTTCTAAAACAGCTGCATGTCCAAGTGGCAAATGCACCGCCATCTGATCCCCATCAAAATCCGCGTTAAACGCAGTACAAACAAGCGGATGTAATTGTATTGCTTTCCCCTCAATCAATTTAGGCTGGAAAGACTGAATTCCAAGTCTGTGAAGTGTTGGAGCCCTGTTTAGTAATACAGGATGTCCTTTTAAAACATTTTCCAAAATGTCCCAAACAACAGGCTCTTTTCTGTCTACTATCTTCTTCGCAGATTTAACTGTTTTTACAATTCCCCTTTCAATCATTTTTCGAATGATGAATGGTTTGTATAACTCTGCAGCCATTCCTTTGGGAAGTCCGCATTCATGCAATTTCAATGTTGGTCCAACAACAATAACCGAACGAGCAGAATAATCTACCCTTTTCCCCAATAAATTTTGTCTGAATCGACCTTGTTTTCCCTTTAAAGAATCTGATAAAGACTTAAGTGGTCTATTTGCCTCTGTTTTTACTGCAGATGATTTTCTGGAATTATCAAAAAGTGAATCAACAGCTTCCTGCAACATTCTCTTTTCATTTCTCAGAATTACCTCAGGTGCCTTAATTTCAATCAATCGTTTCAAACGATTATTTCTAATAATCACTCTTCTGTAGAGGTCATTCAAATCAGAAGTCGCAAATCTTCCTCCATCCAATGGAACTAATGGTCGAAGTTCTGGTGGAATAACAGGAACCACCTTTATAATCATCCATTCCGGATTGTTTTGAATCCTTTTTTGAGAATCTCTCATTGCCTCAACAACCTGCAAACGCTTAAGCGCTTCGTTTTTTCTTTGTTGAGAAGTTTCTGTATGCGCTTTATGTCTTAAATCGTAAGATAAAGTATCTAAATCTAAACGCTTTAATAAATCATGAAGGGCTTCTGCACCCATTTTCGCGATGAACTTTTCAGGATCCGTATCATCTAAATACTGATTCTCTTTAGGAAGCGCATCCAAAATGTCTAAATATTCATCTTCTGTTAAATAATCTAAAACCAAATGTGGTTCACCTTCAGCATTTACAGCTGGTCCAGGTTGTATAACCACATATCTTTCATAATAAATTATTTGATCTAATTTCTTTGTAGGAAGACCTAATAAATAACCAATCTTATTAGGGAGAGACCTGAAATACCAAATATGAGCAACAGGGACGACAAGCGAAATGTGCCCAATTCTTTCTCTTCTTACTTTCTTTTCAGTTACCTCAACACCACATCGATCACACACAATGCCTTTGTATCGAATTCTTTTGTATTTACCACAATGGCATTCGTAATCTTTAACAGGCCCGAAAATTCTCTCACAGAACAAACCATCTCTTTCCGGCTTATATGTTCGGTAATTTATTGTTTCAGGTTTAAGCACTTCACCGTGTGATTTTTCCAAAATCATCTCTGGAGAAGACAATGAAATAGTAATTGTTTTGAAGTTACTATTCTGCTTTTTTTCTTTAATGTAAGCCATATTTTTAACTATTGCGAGTATTATATCATCCGAATCCGGTTACCCCGGATTCGGAATAAAAATGATCTATTATTCTAATGTTACGTTCAATCCTAAGCCATTCAATTCATGTAACAATACATTGAATGATTCCGGAATTCCTGGAGTTGGAAGATTGTCTCCCTTTACAATTGCTTCATAAGCTTTTGCTCTTCCAAGAACGTCATCCGATTTTATAGTCAGGATTTCCTGAAGAATATTGGCTGCACCAAAAGCTTCAAGTGCCCAAACTTCCATCTCACCGAAACGCTGACCACCAAATTGAGCTTTACCACCCAATGGTTGCTGTGTTATCAATGAATATGGTCCAATTGACCTTGCGTGCATTTTGTCGTCAACCATGTGACTTAATTTGATCATATAGATCACCCCAACTGTTGCAGGCTGATCAAATCGTTGACCCGTCCCACCATCGTACAAATAGGTTTTTCCATATCTAGGCAGTCCTGCATCATCAGTTTCCTTATTGATGCTATCAATCGAAGCCCCATCGAAAATAGGTGTTGCATAAGTCTTACCTAAGTTCAAACCTGCCCAACCAAGAACCGTTTCATAAATTTGTCCTAAATTCATTCTAGAAGGAACTCCAAGTGGATTGAGAACAATGTCAACTGGCGTACCATCTTCTAGGAAAGGCATATCTTCAGCCCTAACAATCTTGGCTACAATACCTTTATTCCCATGACGCCCAGCCATTTTATCACCCACTTTTAATTTACGCTTTTTAGCTATGTATACTTTAGCCAATTTCACTATTCCGTTTGGAAGTTCATCGCCTACCGTAATGTGGAATTTCTTTCTTTTATAGATACCAAGGACATCCTGATACTTGATGTTATAGTTATGTAAAAGTCTGCTTATTAGACCATTCACATCATCATTCTTAGTCCAGGAATTTGGAGAAACAATGGTATAATCCAATGCCATTAAATTCTTGTTTGAGAATTTAATTCCTTTCTTAATAATTTCTTCTTTGAAATTATTATTAACTCCTGCAGACTTCTCTGCACCCAACACTTCCAAGAGCTTTTCAACAAGAACACCTTTTAGAGCTAACGCTTCTTTTTCGTATTCCTTATCCAATAACTCAAGTGCAGGCTTATCCTGTGCCTTTGCTTTTCTATCCTTAATTGCTCTTGAGAACAACTTTTTATTAATGACAACTCCTCTCAATGAAGGTGAAGCCTTCAAGGATGCATCTTTCACATCACCCGCTTTATCGCCAAAAATAGCTCTTAGCAATTTTTCTTCAGGTGAAGGATCAGTTTCTCCTTTCGGTGTTATTTTACCAATAAGAATATCGCCTTCTTTAATCTCCGCACCAACTCTGATGATTCCATTTTCATCAAGGTCTTTCGTTGCTTCTTCAGAAACATTAGGAATATCAGCAGTCAATTCTTCTAATCCTCTTTTCGTATCTCTTACTTCCAACGTGTACTCATCGATATGTATCGAAGTATAGATGTCTTCCTTAACTACTTTTTCAGAAATTACAATCGCATCTTCAAAGTTATATCCCTTCCAAGGCATAAACGCAACCTTCAGGTTTTGACCTAATGCTAGCTCGCCCCTGTCTGTTGCATAACCTTCACAAAGCACTTGTCCTTTGGTTACCTTATCACCTAATTTCACAATTGGTTTTAGGTTGATACAAGTACCTTGATTCGTTTTCTGAAACTTGGTTAGACCATATGATTTAGAATCTCCTGTGAAAGAAACCAATTTGTCATTATTCGACCTGTTGTACTTAATGATAATTTCCTGTGCATCCACGTACTCTACAACACCTTCTCCTTCTGCATTTATCAACACACGTGAATCTCGGGCAATTAACTCTTCAATTCCAGTTCCGACTATCGGTGCACTTGGCTTAAGCAAAGGTACTGCTTGACGTTGCATGTTAGACCCCATCAATGCCCTGTTAGCATCATCATGTTCCAAAAAGGGAATACAAGACGCCGCAATTGAAGCAATTTGATTGGTTCCAACATCCATCAAGTTAATGTCCTTAGGAGGAACAACTGGGAAATCTCCTTCTAGTCTGGCTTTAACCTTGTCTGTTAAAAAGTTTCCTTTCTCATCAACCTGTGCATTAGCTTGTGCAATGGTTCTTTCATCCTCCTCTTCTGCACTTAAATAAATCGGTGCATCCTTTATGTTTACTTTACCATTATTAACCTCACGGTAAGGAGTTTCAATAAATCCTAATCTATTGATTTTAGCAAAAACACACAAAGAAGATATTAGTCCAATATTAGGCCCTTCCGGTGTTTCAATTGTACACAATCGACCGTAATGAGTATAATGGACATCCCTTACTTCAAAACCTGCTCTTTCTCTTGATAGACCACCTGGTCCTAGAGCTGAAAGCCTTCTTTTATGGGTAACTTCAGCCAATGGATTGGTTTGATCCATGAACTGAGACAATTGATTCGTTCCAAAGAATGAATTGATAACTGATGATAACGTTTTAGCGTTAATCAAGTCAATAGGAGTAAAAACTTCATTATCCCTAACATTCATCCTTTCTCTAATTGTTCTGGCCATTCTTGCCAATCCAACCGAAAATTGACTGTGCAACTGCTCGCCAACTGTTCTTACTCTCCTGTTCGATAAGTGATCAATATCATCAATATCTGCCTTAGAATTTACCAATTCTATCAGGTACTTTATAATTGAAATGATATCCACTCTGGTTAGTACTCTAGACTCCTCATTCTCATCCAGGCCTAATTTCCTACTCAGTCTATATCTTCCAACTTCACCCAGGTCATAACGTTGCTCTGAGAAGAATAACTTATCAATTACACCTCTTGCTGTCTCAATGTCTGGCGGTTCAGCATTTCTTAGTTGACGGTAAATGTGTTCTACCGCTTCTTTTTCAGAGTTGGAAGTATCTTTTTGTAACGTATTGTAAATAATTGCAAAATCTGCTGAATTGACATCTTCTTTGTGAAGGATGATGGTTTTAACACCCGCATCAATAATTTCTTCTATATGAGATTCTTCAAGAACAACTTCTCTATCAATAATTACATCCGTTCTTTCTATGGAAACAACTTCTCCTGTATCTTCATCAACAAAATCCTCAACCCAAGATTTAAGAACTCTTGCAGCTAAAACCCTTCCTAAGGATTTTTTAAGATTGGTTTTCGTCACTTTAAGTTCATCAGCAAGATCAAATATTTCCAAAATATCTTTATCGCTTTCATAACCAATTGCTCTGAAAAGCGTGGTAACAGGAAGTTTTTTCTTTCGATCAATGTACGCATACATGACGCTATTAATGTCCGTTGCAAATTCAATCCAAGACCCTTTGAAAGGAATTACCCTAGCTGAATAAAGCTTCGTACCATTAGCATGCCGGCTTTGCCCAAAGAAAACTCCTGGTGATCTGTGCAATTGAGAAACAATTACTCTTTCAGCACCATTGACAACAAAAGATCCTTTTGGTGTCAAATATGGAATAGTTCCCAGATAAACATCTTGAACAATAGTTTCAAAATCTTCGTGCTCGGGATCTGTACAATACAGCTTTAATTTAGCTTTGAGTGGTACAGAATATGTTAAGCCCCTTTCTATACACTCTTCGATTGTATATCTAGGAGGATCAACAAAATAATCCATAAACTCCAGAACGAACTGATTTCTTGTATCCGTAATCGGAAAGTTCTCGTTAAAAACTCTAAAAAGACCCTCGGTCTGTCTGTTCTCAGGAGTAGTTTCCAATTGGAAAAATTCCTGGAAAGACTTCAATTGAACTTCGAGAAAATCCGGATACGGAAACTGATGTTTACTCGCTGCGAAATTGATTCTCCCTGTAATACTATTTGTGTTTGCCAATGTAAATTAGTTTAAATAAGAAGTTCGAAAAAAAATGAATTGTCTAAAAACGACAAAGGGTATAGACTTCCAATTCAGTCATTTGAGACTGAATTGGTAGTTTATACCTAATACTAGTGTAGGAAAAATTATTTCAACTCTACCTCAGCACCTGCTTCTTCAAGAGCACTTTTAATACCCTCTGCTTCGTCTTTAGTTACACCTTCTTTCAGTGTACTCGGAGCGTTATCTACCATCTCCTTAGCTTCCTTAAGACCAAGACCAGTTAATTCTTTAACAGCTTTAACTACCTGAAGTTTAGCACCTCCAGCAGCATTAAGAACTACATCGAATTCTGTTTTTTCTTCGCCTCCAGCATCTCCTCCGCCTGCTCCAGGAGCAGCAACAGCTACAGCAGCAGCTGCAGGTTCGATACCGTATTCTTCTTTAAGGATTTCAGCAAGCTCATTAACTTCTTTAACAGTAAGGTTTACTAACTCTTCTGCTAAGTTTTTCACGTCTGCCATTTTATTTGATTTTGTGTGTTGTGTTTAATTTGTTAATTATTCTCTTTCAGCTAAAGTTTTTACTAAGCCAGCGATTGTTTGTTTTCCAGACTGCAATGCAGAAATAACATTTTTCGCAGGTGACTGAAGAAGTCCAATAACTTCCCCTATAAGCTCTTCTTTAGATTTAATATCACAAAGTGCTTTTAAATTGTCATCTCCGATATATATCGATTCCTCCACATATGCCGCCTTCAGGACTGGTTTATCATGCTTTTTTCTAAACTCATTAATAATTTTCGCAGGTGAATTTCCTACTTCAGAGTACATGATAGCCGTTGGTCCAGCTAAAACATCAAAAAGCTGACTAAAGTCTTTTCCTTCAACTTTTTCCATTGCTTTTTGAAGCAATGTATTTTTAACGATTTTGAGAGAAACATCTTGTTTGAAACAGCTTCTTCTTAATTTCGAAGTTGAATCTGCATCCAATTCAGACGTATCAGCTAAATAGAAAATGTTAGCAGCTGCTAACTCTTCTGTTAACTGACCAATCGCATCGTTTTTTTGTTCTTTAGTCATACTACGCTATTTATGCAGTTACAGATTTTGTATCCACTTGAATACCAGGGCTCATTGTAGTAGATATGTAGATGCTCTTGACATAAGTGCCTTTAGAAGAAGATGGTTTCATTTTGATCAATGTTTGAATCAATTCATCTGCATTTTCTTTGATTTTATCTGCATCAAAAGATGCCTTTCCAACCGCTGCATGAACAATTCCGTATTTATCTACTTTGAAATCAATCTTTCCTGCTTTCACATCTGTCACTGCTTTCGCAACATCCATTGTTACCGTACCTGTTTTGGGATTAGGCATTAATCCACGTGGTCCTAAAATTCTACCTAAAGAACCTACTTTACCCATAACAGATGGCATTGTAACAATTACATCCACATCAGTCCAACCTTGTTTGATCTTATTGATGTATTCATCCAAACCGACGTAATCAGCCCCAGCAGCTTTTGCTTCTTCCTCTTTGTCCGGAGTACACAATACCAAAACGCTTACATCTTTACCAGTTCCGTGAGGTAAAGAGACTGTCCCTCTAACCATTTGGTTAGCTTTTCTAGGGTCAACTCCTAATCTCACTGCAACATCAATAGATGCATCGAAATTTACATTAGATACTTCCTTTAAAATAGAAGACGCCTCAGCTAAGCTGTACGCTTTGTCCTGATCAAATTTGGACAACACTTCTTTTCTTTTTTTACTCAGTGCCATTATAATTCAATTTGAATATTAAGCGGGTGCGTTCCCTCCTCTGACATTAATGCCCATTGAACGTGCCGTACCAGCTACCATTTTCATGGCAGAGTCTACAGTAAAACAGTTCAAATCTTGCATTTTGTCTTCGGCAATTGTCTTTACTTGATCCCAATTAACCGTAGCTACTTTAACTCGGTTAGATTCAGGCGAACCTTTTTTAACTTTTGCAGCTTCCAATAATTGGACTGCCGCTGGCGGAGTTTTAATTACAAACTCAAAAGATTTGTCTGCGAAAACAGTAATGACGCATGGGAGAACTTTACCTGGCTTATCCTGAGTTCTAGCATTAAATTGCTTACAAAACTCCATAATATTCACCCCTTTTGCACCTAAAGCAGGTCCAACAGGAGGCGACGGATTCGCGGCACCACCCCTAATCTGTAACTTTATTAATCCAGCTACTTCTTTTGCCATTTTATATATAATTATGGTAACTCAGTTTTAATGGGAAGCATTAATCATCTCCACCTCATTACCTATTAGCCTTCTTTTTCTACTTGCATGTAACTTAGCTCAAGCGGCGTTTTTCTTCCGAAAATCTTCACCATCACTTTTAACTTCTTCTTTTCTTCATTAATCTCCTCAACAACTCCGTTAAAGTTGTTAAAAGGACCATCAATTACTTTAACCGTTTCACCTAAAACAAACGGTATTGTTATTTCTTCATCGGTCTCAGCTAACTCATCAACTTTACCTAATATTCTGTTTACTTCAGTCTGTCTTAAGGCCATCGGTTCCCCCCCTTTTTTAGCCCCTAAAAAACCAATCACGTTAGTAATTCCTTTAATTACATGAGGCACCTCTCCAACCATAGCTGCTTCTACAAGCACATAACCAGGGAAAAAATTACGCTCTTTAGAAACTTTTTTTCCGCTTCTAATTTGGTAAACCTTTTCCGTCGGAATCAATACTTGCTTTACATAATCAGAAAGTCCCAACCTATCGATTTCAAGTTCGATATAATCTTTCACCTTCTTTTCCTTGCCACTAATTGCACGAACTACATACCACTTTAAATCAATATCAGCCATTTTCATCATAGGTTACAAACCAAATCGATTAGGTTCATTATAATTTGGGAGGATTAACAAAATCATAATAGAATCCAAGAATTCCTTTCCAAACAACTTCTTTACCATCCCTGATACCAAATGTGAAATCCATAACCCACACCAGTAAGGCAATAATAATCGAAGCGACTAAAACTATAATTGCGCTCGTTTGCAACTCTTTCCAAGTTGGCCAAGACACCTTATTGACTAATTCGTCAATAGTTTCCTCAATATATGTTATAACTTTTGCCACTTTATTTTTTTTTTAGTTCAATCGTCTTCAGAACCTTTTTGCACGGGCGGAAAGATTCGAACTCTCGACCTTTGGTGTTGGAGACCACTGCTCTACCAGCTGAGCTACGCCCGTAAAAACGACAAGAAAGGTGGTTACTTAAAGCACCACCTTAATCTTGTCAAATTTTAATCAATTATTGTTACTCAATAATTTCAGTAACCTGTCCAGCTCCTACTGTTCTGCCACCTTCTCTGATCGCAAACCTTAGTCCCTTGTCCATAGCTACAGGAGTAATCAACTCAACTGTAATTGTTACGTTATCTCCAGGCATTACCATTTCTCTACCTGACTCTAATTCAATCGTACCAGTCACATCCAATGTTCTCAAATAAAACTGAGGTCTATACTTATTATGGAAAGGAGTATGACGACCGCCTTCTTCTTTCTTCAAAATATATACTTCTGCTTTAAACTTTTTATGCGGAGTAATTGATCCCGGAGCAGCAATTACCATTCCTCTTTTAATGTCTGCTTTTTCAATACCTCTCAACAAAAGACCACAGTTTTCACCTGCTCTACCTTCATCAAGAATCTTTCTAAACATCTCAACACCCGTAACCGTAGAAGTCATTTTCTCCTCTTGAAGACCAACAATATCAACAGTATCTCCTGTTTTGATAATTCCAGTTTCGATTGCACCAGTTGCTACTGTTCCTCGACCTGTTATGGAGAAGACATCTTCAACCGACATTAAAAATGGCTTCGCAGTATCTCTTTCTGGAGTTTCAATCCAAGTATCTACACTATTCATCAATTCCATTACAGAATCAACCCATTTTTGTTCACCGTTAAGTGCACCAAGCGCTGAACCAGCAAGAATTGGTGTATCGTTATAACCGTATGACTCCAATAATTCACCAAGCTCCATTTCAACAAGCTCTATCAACTCAGGATCATCAACCATGTCTACCTTGTTCATAAACACAACAACTCTAGGGACATTTACTTGTCTTGACAACAAGATGTGCTCCCTTGTTTGTGGCATAGGACCATCAGTTGCAGCACAAACCAAAATTGCACCGTCCATTTGAGCAGCACCAGTAACCATGTTCTTAACGTAATCTGCGTGACCTGGACAATCTACGTGAGCGTAGTGTCTAGCTGCAGTTTCGTATTCAATGTGTGCAGTATTAATTGTAATACCTCTTTCTTTTTCCTCAGGTGCATTGTCGATTTGATCGAAATCTTGCTTTTCAGCAAGTCCCGCATCAGACAATACCTTTGAAATTGCCGCAGTAAGGGTAGTTTTACCGTGGTCAACGTGACCAATAGTACCGATATTTACGTGCGGTTTTGTTCTTTCGAAATTCGCCTTAGCCATATCTTTAGATGTTTAAATTTATTTTTAATTAACTTTTTATAATACTTTTTCACAAGAGTCCGAAGACTCACTTTCTTGCTTTATCTCTCATTGTTAAAATGACAAGACTTACAATTCTTTTGGCAAAACACGCAAACCACGTTCAACCATATTCTTTCTTTAGAGCCAATGACGGGAATTGAACCCGTGACCTCTTCCTTACCAAGGAAGCGCTCTACCCCTGAGCTACATCGGCTAAAAACCGTGCCTCTGTAACAACCAAAAGAAGAAAATTCTTCCTTCAGCTTTTAGAGCGGGAGACGAGATTCGAACTCGCGACATTCAGCTTGGAAGGCTGACGCTCTACCAACTGAGCTACTCCCGCAATTTCCTCAAAAACGCTGACAAAGATAATAAAAAATGTGGGGAGAGCAGGATTCGAACCTACGAAGTCGAAAGACAGCAGAGTTACAGTCTGCCCCAGTTGGCCGCTTTGGTATCTCCCCCAATCCCTTTCAGCGAAAGAAATGAGCCTCTAGAGGGACTCGAACCCACGACCTGCTGACTACAAATCAGCTGCTCTAGCCAACTGAGCTATAGAGGCGAAATAATATGTCAAATGCTGTTTTTGGTGATTTATTTACCCAAACAAAAACAGACCTTTCCGTGAAAAGGTCTGCAAATGTATAAACAATATCGTTTTATACAAACGTGGGTTGTATTTTTTTCTGAATTTAGGCGGGATATTTTCTATTCTGTTTAATTATACGGCCACCTTGCCTTTATGCTTGCTTATCTGACGCCTTAATGCTTCAACTGCAAGGTCAGTTGCTTCTTCAAAAGTTTTACATTGTTTTTTCGCGAAAAGCTCCTTTCCAGGAAGAGCTAATCTAATCTCTGCTATTTTATTTTCATTGGTTGCATTCTTATCGACTTTTAAATAAACTTCCGAATCGATGATCCTATCATAGAATTGATTCAGTTTACTCACTTTTGATTCTATAAAGTTAACTAAGTCTTGATCTGCATCAAAATGAATGGATTGAACTATTGTACTCATGGTGATTTCCTCCTATTTTTTTGTGCTCTGGGATGAGCTTGTGTATGGATATTTTTCAGCTTTTCTATCGTATTGTGTGTATATACTTGGGTAGCTGATAAATTTGCGTGTCCTAAAAGTTCTTTAATTGCATTTAATTCTGCTCCGTTATTCAACATGTGAGTCGCAAATGTATGCCGTAGTACATGTGGGCTCTTTTTATTAGATGTTGTAACTAACCCAAGATAATAATTTACTTTCCTGTAAACAAATTTCTCATACATTTTATCACCTTTATCAGTGACTAGCAAGTACTTACAGTTTACATTACCCAATACGCTCTTCTCTTCTAAATACCTTCCTATTAATACTGATAATGACTGACTCAGCGGTATAATTCGTTCTTTATTTCGCTTGCCCAGCACTTTAAATTCTTCTTTAGAAACATTTACTTCCAGTAAACCAATCAATTCAGATAATCGAATTCCTGTTGCATATAATATCTCAAGAATCAGCTGATCCCTTAATGAATAAAAATCATTTGAAAATTCACCTTCATCAAAAAGCATCTCCATTTTATCCTGTTCAATAAATTCAGGCAATCTTTTTGACATTTTCGGCGCAACGACTTTGGTCATAGGATTCGACTCTATTTGACCGTGTTTCATTGAAAATTTATAAAATGACTTTAAGGAAGATAATTTTCGATTAACAGATCTAGAAGAAATGCCAGCTTCCATCAAGCTAACTATCCATGACCTGACAAACTGATGATCCACCTCCAACATATTCTTGATATCAAAAGTCTCACTTATGAATTCTTTGAATTGCTTCAAGTCTCTAGAATACGAGCTTATCGTATGCATTGAATACCTTTTCTCAAACTGAATATAATCTAGAAATTTCTGTTGCAATAATGTAAATTTAAACCCTAATACCTACTTCCCTTTCAGACAATGAAATGAATAAGAGTGCTACGCATTTTTATTCATAAAAAAAGGGAAGCTAATGCTCCCCTTGGAATACGTATTTTAATAGGAAATGTTACCTAAGCCTCTTCTTCTTGCATTCTTTGCTTGTAAGCTGCTTTCAAGACTTCTTCTCTCCTTGCTACAGATGGTTTTTCAAAGTACTGTCTTGCTCTTAGCTCTTTAACAGTGCCTACTTTTTCGAATTTTTTCTTGTACTTTTTAAGTGCTCTCTCTATAGAATCTCCTTCTTTAACTGGAATGATTAACATAGTCTTTTAATTAAATCTTTAAATTTCAGGACTGCAAATGTAGCTTATTTTTCAATTATACAAAAGCATTCCATTTTTTTTATTCTTTCATAACCTCTCTGGATATGACTAATTTTTGTATTTCGCTTGTTCCTTCGCCAATAGTGCACAATTTTGCATCACGATAAAACTTTTCGACCGGAAATTCTTTCGTGTAACCATAACCTCCAAATATTTGCACGCCCTCGTTTGCTGCGCGAACCGCCACTTCGGAGGTGAGGTATTTCGCCATAGCAGAAATTTTTGTGCAATTTTGGTTATTATTTTTCAAATTTGCAGCTTGATAAAGTAAAAGCTCAGCAGCTTGAATTTCAGTAGCCATGTCTGCCAGTTTGAAAGAAATTCCTTGAAATTGAGAAATGGGCTTTCCAAATTGCTCCCGCTCCTTAGAATATTTAACAGCCGCATTAAATGCTCCTCTTGCTATTCCCAACCCTAATGCACCAATTGAAATTCTACCTCCGTCCAAAACTTTCATGGCCTGCACGAAGCCCTCGCCTTCTATACCTAAAAGTTGATCTTTATGAACCCTACAGTTATCAAAAAACAACCCCCCAGTTTCAGAAGCCCGCATACCTAATTTATCTTCTTTTTTACCCGAAGAAAATCCGTCCAGTCCTTTTTCAATAATGAATGCACTCATACCGCGTGAATCACCTTTTTCCCCGGTCCGAACAATTACAACAGCAACATCACCAGAAATGGCATGCGTAATAAAGTTCTTGCTCCCATTGATTAGGTAGTAATCACCGTCTTTTACCGCCGTTGTATGCATACCACCAGCATCTGAGCCTGTTCCAGTCTCTGTTAGCCCCCAAGCTCCAATGTATTCTGCAGAAGCTAGTTTTGGTAAGTACTTCATTTTTTGTTCTTCATTGCCAAAATACAAGATATGTCCGGTGCACAAAGAATTGTGTGCAGCTACGGAAAGGCCAATCGACCCACAAACTTGAGCTATCTCATCGATAACTGTGATGTACTCATCATAACCGAATCCTGAACCACCATATTCTGTAGGAACTAGAACACCCATTAAGCCCAACTCTCCAAGTTTCTTAAAAAGTGATACCGGAAATTCTTGTGATTCATCCCATTTCATGAAATGAGGTCTGATTTCTTTTTCTGAAAAATCTCGCACCATTTGCGCGATCATTTTTTGATTTTCACTGTACGAAAAATCCATTGTCCTTTATTTACGTTAATATTCTTTTATCGAAATAATATTCGTGCTGTAGGCACGTAATGCCTCTTTTCCACCTAAGAAATCAAGTCCTATAAGGAAACTGAAACCAGCAATATTTCCACCTTCCATTTTTACTAATTCTGCAGCAGCCTTTGCTGTTCCACCTGTTGCCAGAAGATCATCATGAATCAAAACATTCCAATTATTTTGTATTGTATTCTGATGCATTTCTATAGTAGCACTACCATATTCCAAATCGTATGAGTAGCTGACTGTTTTATAAGGCAATTTCCCTTTTTTTCTTAGCGTAATAAATGGCACATTCAATGCCATCGCTAAAGGCAAACCAAATAAGAAACCCCTGCTTTCTATGCCAACGACCGCATCTATATTCAATTTTGAAGCACTATCACAAAGCGCCTCCACCAAATCTCTACACAATGCAGGGTTTTCAAGAACTGGGGTAATGTCTTTAAACATGATACCAGGTTTTGGAAAATCAGCAATGGTGCGCAACTCTTTATTTAAACGGTCTCCTATATTCATTCAACAGGCCTTAAATAGGGCTGCAATTTTACATATAAATTTACTGAAATCAAATCCATGCTTACTAAGTCTTCTGTTAAAAGATAGGAACCGACAGTTTCTCTTATAAAAACAATCGATTCAGCGGTTTGTTCTGAAATATACGGATGTCTTGCCAGTCTTTTTTGAGAATCTGTATTGATATCAATCAGCTGCCATGATCCCGATTTTATAAAAATGAGGTTTTTAATCTTATCAAATATTTCCTCATTTAATCCGTAAGTTTCTGCTATCTGTTCCTTGGAACAAAAACCTCCAAGAGCTTTTCTGAATTTTAAAATTTTACTCGCCCTGTATGACCCGATACCAGGAAGTTTCACGAGCTCAATAGAATCACACGAATTAATTTCTAACATTTTCAATGAATGATTCTTGTTCTGATGCTTAGCAATTTGAATGAAATCTTTGATTTGATCATATTTGATTGAATCCACTGCGTACAGCTTTAGTAGATCCTCCGGTTTATTGAATCGTCCTGCTTTCGATTTATAGTTAATGATAGAAACGGCTTGTTTCTGGGTAAATCCGAGCGCTTTCCAACCACTCTCATCCAATTCATTGGGATCAAAATTTTGCACTAATAAATCTGAAGTAGGATCCGTTAAAATTGAATCCCTGGAAGGTTCGAGAATCGAATTGAGGTCTAACAATTTGAACTCATCGGTATTATTTGAAAAATAACTTCTGTAACCCAGAAATACCATTAACACCAAAATCAAAAGCAATAGAACGATTAGGCCGTTTCTCTCGAATGACGAATATGTGAGATAGTTTCGAATTCTATCAAGCATCTCAATGATTTGAGCAAATTGATTACAAAGTTATCTAATCAAAGTGCTATTATTTCGCAGATTTCATGGCCTTTATCTTGTCTTTATAAGTTTTGAGTTCTTTTTTAACGACAGGCGCTAATACAAACAGTCCAATCATATTTGGAACAAGCATTGCAAAGATCATTGCATCTGAAAATCCAATTACCGATCCAAGGCTAATTGCCGACCCGATTACCACAAAACAACAAAACAATCCTTTATATAAATATTCTGCCCATTTGTTTCTCCCGAACAGAAAAGTCCAAGCCTGAAACCCGTAATAAGACCATGAAATCATAGTCGAAAAAGCAAACAAAACTACCGCTCCGGTAAGTATTATCGGGAACCACGATATAGACTGTTCAAACGCAGCTGACGTAATTTCAACTCCTCCCGACACTTCCTGTCCATAGGGAAACAATCCACCGTCTAAATTCGAAATAACCAGTACCAAAGCTGTCATCGTGCACACCAATACCGTATCAATAAATGGCTCTAACAATGCAACGAGTCCCTCACTTGCAGGGTTTTTAGTCTTAACTGCAGCATGGGCAATAGATGCAGAACCAACTCCAGCTTCGTTCGAGAATGCTGCCCGTCTGAATCCTTGGATTAACACCCCAATAAACCCTCCTGTAATTCCTGCACCTGTAAATGCACCGCTGAATATCTCACCGAAAGCCGTTGGAATATCGGAAATGTGCATACCCAAAATTATTAAAGCCGCACCAACATATATCACAACCATGAAAGGAACAATTTTATCGGTCACTTTGGCGATTTTCTTAATCCCCCCAATAATAACAATGCCGACTAAAAACATCATTATAAATCCAAACCAAACACCCATCCCTGACATGGGCGACACTTTTGCCGTTTGTATAAACTCTGATTTGGCCAGGGTTTTTTCGTTCCCAGAATTGACAGAAGTTAGTACTACACTATCTCCTTCGATGGAATCAACAATGTATGGAGAAGTCAACCCGGCTACAATAACTTGAGCGTCAACGGTCGTTTGAACATCCATATCCACCAAAGAAGCAACATCGGTTGATGCTACAAATCGGCCTTTATCCATTGTTTTATCAATTCCATCGACTTCAGTGAGAACTGCCTCAGTCTCCGTAAATGACTTTACTACATAGCTTGTAGTATCAACCTTTACTGTTTTACCAATAACTTGTGCTTCGTCAAATTCGGCTATGGCGGCTACATTGGTTTGACTAAATGCCTCAACCTGCATGAATGCCTGATTAGCCTGAAACATATTTCCTCCACCAAAAGAACCACCAATACACATGATAGCAAAAACAACAGCCAAGACTTTACCGAGTCCTGCCATTTTCTTACTAGCTAGGCCTTTTTTCAAGTAATACATGGGACCGCCATATATGATTCCGTTCTCATCAACCTCTCTGTACTTAACACCAAGAGTACACTCTACAAATTTTGTAGCCATACCAATTAGGCCCGCAATGATCATCCAAAAAGTAGCTCCAGGTCCACCTACCGATATTGCTACAGCAACTCCAGCAATGTTACCCAGGCCTACTGTTGCCGAGAGAGCGGCGGTTAAAGCTTGGAAGTGCGAGACCTCTCCTTCACCTTCTACTTCCTTTTCTACACGGATCGTATCTGGGTTATCGCCATCTACAGTATGAACCGCATCCGATACTGAAGGAGTATCTCCATGCTCTTCTAAATCATCATATTTCCCTCTTACAACTGATATTGCTGTAAAGAATCCTGTGAAATTGATTAGTTTAAAATAAAATGTAAAATACAATGCTGCTAAAACAAGTACTATCAGAACCCACGGAATTCGATATGCAGGAGCAGAGATCGTAATTTTAGTCTTCTTTGAATTAGAAGCATCCTGTTTAGATATCATAAACATTCCATCTTCTACCCGCGCTATACCTGGATCATCAACAATGAGCTCTTCTCCAACTCTTCCTTCAACTATAAATCTTGAGAACTTTAATGAATCCTCCTCTATCTCTCTTTCATAACCTTTTACTTCTGTATCTGAAAAATTCAACTCCAGCTCAGATTCTACACTGCCAATTGGAATAGTAGCGAAAACACCGTTCACAAACCATCCTGTATATTTCCCGAATTGCTCGTCTATTTTTTCCCCAAGCCCTTTTTCGGATGGTTCACTGTCTTGCGCAAATGAATTAATTGAGACTGACACGGCCAAAACCACGCTCAAAGCTAATAGCTTGATGAGGTTAGACTTAACCCTGGTTTTAAATAATGGTTGATTGATTAATTTCATGGTTATTTTTTCAATTCAATCTGTTTGCTTAAAAGTTCAAGCCCCTTATTGAATGATGTTGGTTTATATCCTAATTGATTGATTGCTTTACTAATATCAAAACCTGTCCTTGGTGGTCGTTTCGCTGCTTGTCCAAGTGCGTTCGATTTTATTGGATTTATCATTGAAGTGTCTAATTTAAAGAATTCTCCGACTTTAAAAACCAATTCTAAAATACTCATCGTTTCTTGACCGGACAAATGATAAATACCTAATGCGTTTTGTGCAGCAATTTTGATGCAGCCGTCAGCAAGGTCATCAACCCAAGTAGGAGATCTAAATTGATCGTCAACTACGTTTATTGGCTCTCCCTTTTCCAACGCTTCTTTCGCCCATAGCACAACGTTACTCCTACTCATCTCATCTGTACATCCGTACAATATTATTGTTCTAGCAATTGACCATTTGTTTATTTCACTTTCTTGAATAATTTTTTCAGCAGCCCATTTGGATTCTCCATAATAGCTAATTGGATTAGGCTCTGCATTTTCATCATAGGGACCATCTTCACCATCAAAAACAAAATCAGTGGATAGTTGAATAAAATGTGCATTGATATCCGTACATGCTTCAACTAAGTACTTAACTGCCATCACATTCAATTCCCAGCATCCTTCTTTATTTGATTCACAGGCGTCGACATTAGTCATGGCCGCTGTATTAATTACGACATCTGGTTTTAAATAATTAAACAATTTTTTGATCTCAAGAGCACTGGTAATATCAAGTGAGTGATAATCTCGATCAAGTACACTCTTGTTGCGATTAGCACCCACCGAAGTTGCTATTACATTAAATTTTTCGTTGTCTTTGAGCTGGGAAACCAACTTTTGACCTAAGAGCCCATTGGAGCCTGTAATTAGGATACTTTTTCTGCTCATTTAAGTAGAAATGCCAAAAACACTGTTAAGCTCCATAATTTGCTCAGGCTTTCCAAGTACAATTAAAATACTGCCGGGCACAATTTCCGTGTCGCCATCCGGATTAATTATATAGTTAGCTGATGGATCTTTGAACCCAATAATATTGCAACCCGTTTTATATTTTGCATTTAAATCAGCAATCGTATTAAATTTTGACTCTGCAGGTAAATTATCAAATGAAACTGCTTCTAAGGTTACATCAGACTCCCCTTGAATGCTAATATTATCTAGAAATTCAATTACATCCGGTGTTACAACGAGCGACGCCATATGAGAACCACCAAGGGAATCCGGCATAATTACATTGTTGGCTCCCGCTATCTTCAATTTTCTGACTGAAGATGCGTTTGATGCTCTTGAAATTATGGTCAACTTTTTATTGGTTTCACGCGCTGTTAGCACTACAAATAAATTATCAGAATCAGAAGGCAGTGTAGTTATAATGGCACTGGCCCGGTCGATACCAGCTTGTATTAAATCTTCGTCTTTTATTGCATTACCACTTAAATATGGAAATTTTTTCTCCCGCTCAAACTTTTCTATAATCGCTTCGTCCTTTTCAATAACAACAAATTTCATGTTGTAAGCAAGTAATTGAGACACCGCTTGGGTTCCCACTCGACCATAACCACAAACGACGACGTGACCATTCAATTTATCCAGACTTTTTATCATTCTATAATCTTTAAAATACTTCTTATATTCTCCGCCAACCAGATAAGAAGTTATTGATGTCAACGCGTAAGCAAATGTACCAAAACTTGTTATGATAAGGAAGGCCGTAAAAATTCTACCAACATCAGACAATTCTCCAACTTCATTAAACCCAACTGTTGATACGGTAAGTATCGTCATGTAGAAGGCATCTAAGAGTGTAAAATCATCTTCAATTATTAGAAATCCTACAGTGCCAATCACTAAAATTAGCACCAATAGAAATAAGGCGTAAAAAATTTTATTAAATAATCGAAAATTAAAAAGCATTCCGCCACCTATAGATCCCAAATGCTTTTCCTCCGTCGTTTAAATTTGAAGAACTTTTTATGATCCAAAATAAATGCCATAATCAAGTAAATTACAATTGGTGAACCCAATGTAAGAAAAGACAGATAAATGAAAAATATTCTGATGTTACCAACATTTATACCCAACTTTTTTCCCCACCATTCGCAAACTCCGAAGGCTCGTTTTTCAAAATAGGATAGAATATTTCTAATCATTTAGCATGCAATTTAAGCATTTTTTAGATGAATAGCGGTTACTAAAATCGTCTATATCAGATTAAAACTTCTTAGTTCCTGCTCCATTTGAGTCTGCATGGTCAGTGCGCTTTTACGAGCAGCCTGTTCAAAATTTTGGTCATTAGAAGCATATAAAATACCACGAGATGAATTCACAAGCAATCCACACGTATCATTCATCCCGTATTTAACAACTTCAGATAAATTTCCACCCTGTGCACCCACACCAGGAATTAATAAGAAAGAGTCTGGTACAATCTCGCGCACTCGGCTTAAAGAATCCGCCTTTGTTGCACCAATCACGTACATCAAATTATCGGCGTCTCCCCAATCCTTCGATTTTTCTAACACTTTTTCAAAAAGTCTTTGGCCTTCAGTATTTTCAAACAATTGAAAGTCCTTACTACCGTCATTAGATGTTAACGCAAGAAGAATAGCCCACTTACCTCTAAATTTTAAAAAAGGTTCTACAGAATCAACACCCATATAGGGCGCGATGGTTACCGAATCAAATTTGTAGGTATCAAAAAATGTCTTCGCGTAATAGCTAGAAGTATTCCCAATATCGCCTCTTTTGGCATCCGCTATTGTAAATACATTGGAAGGGATGTAGTTCAAAGTTTGTTCTAATGTGTCCCAACCTTTTGATCCCAGCATCTCATAAAAAGCAATATTGGGTTTATAAGCAACACAAAGATCTTTAGTTGCATCAATAATTCGCTTGTTGAATTCTAAAACTGGGTCATCAAACTCCATCAAATGAGTAGGAATTTTTGATAAATCCGGATCCAATCCAACGCATAAAAATGAGCGCTTCTTTTTTATTTCTTGAAATAATTGCTCTTTCGTCATTGATTATTCCTCTTCGCCTTTTAGTTTTTCAGCATTTTCTGCCATTTTGAGTGCATCAATCATTTCTTGTACATCCCCATTCATAAAATTGGCCAAATTATAAATGGTTTTATTAATTCTATGATCAGTAATCCTTCCCTGCGGATAATTGTAGGTTCTGATTTTTGCTGACCTATCGCCCGATGAAACAAGAGACCTTCTGTGTTCAGCTCTTGCTTGCTGTGCCTTTTCAAGTTCTACTTGATACATTTTCGAACGAAGCATAGTAAGTGCCTTTTCAAAATTTTTATGCTGAGATCTACCGTCTTGACATTCAGAAACAATCCCCGTTGGAATATGTGTTAAACGAACAGCTGACTCGGTTTTGTTTACATGTTGCCCACCAGCTCCAGACGCACGATAAGTATCTCTTCGAACATCAGCCATATTAATATCTATATCAACATCCTCCGCCTCTGGCATAACAGCTACTGTAATTGCAGAAGTATGCACTCGACCTTGAGATTCTGTTTCAGGGACACGTTGCACCCGATGAACTCCCGATTCAAACTTTAGAATACCAAAAACTCCTTCACCCTTGATAGACAGCACGATCTCTTTATATCCTTTTACACTTCCTTCATTAGAATTGATTAATTCAATACTCCAACCAATATTTTTAAAATACATGGTGTACATGCGGTAAATATCTTCAACAAAGATACACGCCTCATCACCACCTGTTCCTGCACGTATTTCAATGATGACATCTTTATCGTCTTCGGGAGACTTCGGAATTAAGAGCAGCTTAATCTCTTCATCCATATCACTTTTACGGATTTCTAGATCCTCCAATTCACTTTTAGCCATGTCCTTAAACTCATTATCCGACTCTGTTTTAAGAATTTCTTTGGATGACTCAATATTTTCAATAATATTTTTGTACTCATTGTAAGCCTCAACAATCGGCTCCAACTCTTTATATTCCTTATTTAACTTTACATAACGCTTCATTTCAGCAATTACAGCAGGATCGACAATCAGTTTTCCAACCTCTTCACGTCGCATTTTGATGGCTTCTAATTTATCTAATAAACCACTCATTCTATTCGTAAATAAATTCGCCGTATTCTGATTGAATTGTCAGCTTCTTTGGCCCACTTTCAACCCTTCCTATAATTTGAGCATCTACATTATATTCGTTGGAAATCGCAATTATTTCTGACGCTTTTTCCTCTGGCACATACAATTCCATTCTATGTCCCATATTAAATACTTTATACATCTCTTTCCATTCTGTATTTGATTCTTCCTGAATTAATTTAAATAATGGTGGAGTTGGGAATAAGTTATCTTTAACAATGTGCCCATCATCTATAAAATGCAATACTTTAGTTTGTGCTCCTCCACTGCAATGCACCATTCCATGAATGGATTCTCGATGTGACTTCAGCACTCTTGCAATTATCGGTGCATATGTGCGTGTCGGCGAAAGCACTAACTTACCAATATTCAAATCAATATCTTTCAGTTTATCGGTTAACAATTTGGAACCTGAGTAAATCAGTTCTTCTGGTACCGAAGGATCGAAACTCTCAGGATACTTTGTCTTCAAGATCTTTGAAAAAACATCGTGTCTTGCTGAGGTCAATCCATTACTACCCATACCTCCATTATATTCTTTTTCATAAGTAGCAATACCGCATGAACTTAGGCCCACTATCACATCACCTGGCTGAATCGTATGGTTAGAGATCACCTCAGATCGTTTCATTCGAGCCACGACAGTACTATCCACAATAATTGTCCTCACCAGGTCACCCACATCAGCCGTTTCACCACCTGTGGATTTAATTTCAACACCGTGTTTAGATAACTCACTTAATATTTCTTCTGTACCATTTATAATAGCTGAAATAACCTCGCCTGTAATTAAATTTTTATTTCTTCCAATTGTGCTAGAAAGCAATATGTTGTCAACTGCTCCTACGCACAGTAAGTCATCAACATTCATGATTAAGGCATCCTGAGCGATGCCCTTCCAAACACTTAAATCACCTGTTTCTTTCCAGTACATGTACGCAAGAGAGGATTTTGTTCCTGCACCATCCGCATGCATCACAACACAATAATCTTGATCACCCGTTAATTCATCTGGAACAATTTTACAAAATGCATTTGGATAAAGACCTTTATCTACATTTTGAATAGCCGCATGAACATCTTCTTTACCAGCAGAGACTCCTCGCGCGTTGTATCTAGTTTCTATTACCATAAATGCTACAAAAATAAAAAAGCCCCACAATCGTGAGGCTCAATACGTCAATAAGTTATAAACTTTTATTCTGTTCCACCAGAAGGTTTGTAATCAAAACTCAATACTCTAAATTGGGTTCTTCTATTCTTTTGGTGCGCGGCTTCTTGTTCTTCTTCGGTCGGAAGTTTATCAATTTCACCACATTCAAACTTAGGGCCACGAGGTTGTTTCTCGCCGTATCCTACGGGCACCATTCTATCTGCAGGAATATTTTTGGAAACCAAATAATCTACACATGACTGTGCTCTTTTCTGAGACAATTTTTGATTGTATGAATCAGAACCCCTGCAGTCAGTATGCGATTGCAGTTCGATAACAATAGATGGATTTTCATTAAGTGTTCGAAACAAATAATCCAACGAATCTTCTGAATTTATCGATTCATTTATCTGCAAAGCCCACTTATCTAAATCATATCGTACCTCAGGAAAATCAATAACTACATCTTTGGTTGCAGGCTGAATTTCATATCGAGAGTAAAAATTTTTACCCGTTGTTCGGCCTACTGTCGAGACACTTCCGTTACCAATGAGGAAGTCTGTTTTGGAAATTTCAATCGTATAATTAGTCTCCTTTTTGATCAATCTATTGCCATTTTCCTCTTTAAATTTGAACTTACCAGTTGCATCTGTCGTTTTTGTAACACTGGTTCCATCCGAGCCAACCAACGTAATGCTTGCATCTGGCACAGGCTCTAAAGTTGCTTTATTAACAATTTCTATTTCCCAAGTAAACATAATTTCAGGAACTTTAAAGCTGTAAATATCGTCATGACCTTTTGTTTTCAGCTTACCTACTGTTCTAGATGAAGTGAAAAATCCTTTTTCCGAAGTGCCTCTATCGAAAATAATTCCAAAATCATGTTCAGATGAGTTCAAAGGGTATCCTAAATTTTCAATCTCACCCCACTGGCTTTCTCCCGTGGATGCCGCCTTAAACATATCAAGACCACCCATTCCTATATGCCCATTAGAAGAAAAATACAAAGTACCGTCCGGTTTTAAATGCGGAAACATTTCGTCTCCTTCAGTATTGATTCCTTCACCTAAATTGGTTGGAGGTCCAAACTTCTTTTCTTTTCTTTCCCACTTCGACATCCATAAATCTTTTCCACCAAATCCACCTGGCATGTCAGATGCAAAAATCAGAACCTGATCATTAGAAGAAAGACAAGGATGCCCTATCGTAATGGTATCTCCTCCATCTGGTTTTAATCCAATACTTTCCGCAGTTTTCCAATTAGAACCTTGCTTCGATGAAACCATTATATCACATCCAATATTATGCTTCTTTTCTCTTGGACATCGTGTAAAATACATGGTGTTTTTTTTCCTATTGAACGTTGCAGCCCCCTCATTATCCGCAGTGTTAATGGTTGTAGCCATCGGCTTAGGCTCACTCCATTTACCGTTATTATCTCTAGTCGTAATCCACAGATCCATGAAACTTTCTCCTGTCCTGTCATCCACATCAGCTCCTGTAGAGCCAGGTCTTGAAGAAGAAAAAATTAATTGCTTGTACTTTGGATCCGAGAAAACTGGAGAGAAATCATACTTATCTGTATTTAACTGAAGTTCAGAAGCAATTATGTGTCTAGTCTTGTTATTCATCCATTCTTGAGCTTGAGTACAAGCTTTCAGACCATCTTCTGCTAATTTAAATCCGGGTTTAATTTTTAGGAATTTCTCATACTCATCCGCTGCATCCTTATACTCCCCCTCTTCTTTAATAACCTCTGCTAACTGATAAATGACCAGTGGGTTGGTCTTATCGAATTTTAGTTTGATTGCTCTTCGATAGAAAGTTTCCGCCTGTGTTGGTTCAACCAACATTCTGTAGCATTCTCCAATTTGGAAATTAATCCGTGCTTTTTCAGCTGGTTTGGCTTTCGTTTCAGCTTTCTTATAGGCATCTATAGCTGAAAAGAATTGTTCATTTTTAAATTTCGCATCTGCTTCTTTAGTGAAATTCTTTTGGGAATAAGCTCCCACACACACTACGGAAACAATCAACACTGCAGCAAGTTTTCTAAATAATCTCATGTTTTAGTTTCTTATGCTTTCCTTAAAATCGTTCATCGAAGAAACGAAAATAAGTAAATATTTTAATTCATCAACCAAAACTATACCACATTTGACACTCTTAGAACTTCAAGAAACAGCAAAAGTTGGAATTTTGTTTTGTATTAGGTACAAATACATCAAATTTTAGCCTAAAATTATTTTCATTTTAATTGGCAAATAACATTTCTCGCAATTTAGGCAAAGGCCAATATTCATCAGCCACTAGCATCTCCAATTTATCTGTATCGTATTTAATTTTATCAAAAAAGGGTTTTACTTTGTCGCAGTAGGTCTCCGCTCTTTTTTCCAGATCCTCAATTTTATTTGCCTTTTTTCTCGCAGTTATCATGTCTTCAACGTTCTTTTTAATGGCCGAAAATTTCTTAGAAATCTCTTTAATCATATCCATTTGAGTTTCAGTATAGGTATCTGCATCATCACGCATAATATCCATAATTCCCTCTACATTTTCTACAAGTAGTTTTTGATATTTAATTGCGGCAGGAATAACATAATTGTAGGAAATATCACCTAAAATTCGAGCCTCTATTTGAAGTTTCATCACGTAATTTTCCAATTCAATTTCATGACGAGCATGCAATTCGACCGAAGAAAGCACATTCATTTCTTCAAAAAGCGCAATCGTTTTTTTGTTTACCATGGCGGCAAGAGCACGAGGCGTATTTTTAAAATTCGAAAGGCCTCTCTTTTTCGCTTCCTTTACCCATTCATCTCCATAGCCATTCCCCTCGAAACGAATATTTTTGGATTCAATAATTAATTTTTGAAGTTCCTTTAAAATTGCTTCGTCTTTCTTCTCTCCACTAACAATTCGAGCATCAACAGAAACTTTAAACAACTGCAACTGTTTCGCAACAATTGTATTTAGCGCAATCATTGAAGAAGAGCAATTTGCGGTTGAACCTACTGCCCTAAACTCAAATTTATTACCCGTAAATGCAAATGGAGATGTTCTATTCCGGTCTGTGTTATCCAACAAAATTTGTGGAATTTTACCGATTTTCATTTTTAGCTCCGTCTTGTCTTCCGGAGTCATTTTACCAGACTTGATATTCTTCTCCAGTTTATCTAACATTTCTGTTAGCTGCGAACCAATAAATACAGAAATAATAGCCGGTGGCGCCTCATTAGCACCAAGTCTATGATCATTCGAAGCAGAAGCAATAGAGGCACGTAATATATCCGCATTATCATAAATAGCCTTAATTGTATTAACAAGAAAAGTTAAGAACTGCAGATTCGATTTTGGATTCTTTCCTGGACTTAATAAATTGATACCCGTGTCCGTTGCAAGTGACCAATTGTTATGTTTCCCTGATCCGTTTAATCCAGCAAAAGGTTTTTCATGAAACAAAACTCTAAAATTGTGTTTTCTGGCTACTTTTTCAAGTACATCCATTAACAAGAGATTATGATCATTGGCTAAGTTTGTTTCTTCAAAAACAGGAGCACACTCAAACTGATTTGGAGCAACCTCGTTGTGTCTAGTAGTAACCGGAATTCCTAATTTCAATGACTCCTGCTCATAATCTCGCATAAAAGCCAATGCTCTATCTGGAATAGACCCAAAATAATGGTCATCCAACTGCTGTCCCTTTGCTGGATAATGACCTACCAATACTCTTCCTGTGGTTGCAAGATCAGGCCTAGCATGATAAAGAGATTTATCAACCAAAAAATACTCCTGCTCCCAACCTAATGTCGCATTTACCTTGGTTACATTCTTATCAAAGTATTGGCATACTTTTGTTGCCGCATCATCTATGGCAGACAGGGCTTTTAAAAGCGGCATTTTGTAGTCTAAGGCTTCCCCAGTGTAAGCAATAAATATAGTTGGTATGCATAAAGTAGTGCCCATTACAAAAGCTGGTGAGGATGGATCCCAAGCGGTATAACCTCTAGCTTCAAAGGTGTTTCTAATTCCTCCATTAGGAAAACTTGATGCGTCAGGCTCTTGCTGGACTAATAGACTACCTTCAAATTGCTCTATCGCTCTTCCTCCTTCAATTGGTTGAAAAAAAGCATCGTGCTTTTCAGCAGTAGCTCCGGTGAGCGGTTGAAACCAATGCGTATAATGAGTCGCGCCTTTAGCCAGAGCCCAATCCTTCATAGCCGAAGCGACTTGATCAGCGACAGATCTATCAATTCTTTTTCCTTCGTTAGTAGCTTCTTGAACACTTTTGTAAGCCTGATCAGTAAGGTATTCCCGCATAGAGTCCTGGTTAAAAACATTCTCACCATACAACTCAGAGATTCTCGCTGGCAAAACTGGGACTTGCACTGCTGCTCTTTTTTGTGCTTCTTCTATTGCGTTAAATCTAATTCGACTCATTTGCTACTTTTTTAAAATTGTAGAGCAAATGTATGTTATTAAGGGGGCTTAAACATATAATTATCCGTTTTTTATCAACGCACCCCCTTATTTTTTAACGTATTTATAAAAATTTTATTAAAATTAAGCCGTGTGCCCCTCTCTGTAAATGAGCAAAGCAATGTAAACAAGATAGGTTAGAAACAAAACGAATCCCTTAATTCTGCCTATTCGAGACCCAACAAACAACATCACTCCTAAACCAATAGCGACACCCAACATCCACCAAAAATCAAAAGAAAGAACAGATTTCTTCACTGCTATTGGGTGCGCCATTGCCGTGATTCCAATGACTGCCATTATGTTAAATATATTAGAACCTACCAAATTCCCTAATGAAATGTCTGTCTGTTTACGATATGCAGCAACTGCAGAAGTAACCAATTCAGGTGCAGATGTGCCAAATGCTACAATTGTTAGACCTATAACATGCTCCTCCATCTCTAAAGATTTAGCAACATTAACAGCCCCTTCAATGAGCCATTCTGCACCAAAATAAAGTGCCACAAAACCACATAAAATATAAATAGTTGCAACCCAAACAGAAGAATTTTTAATCTCTTGATTTTCTTCTTTCTGGGGCAATTCAAAATCTCTTCTTGATTTGACCACTAAAACAATAGTAAATATGACCAGTATCACAAAGAGTAATATCCCCTCCCAAGATTGAATTTGACCGTCTAATGCAAATACGATAAACAAGAGCGTAGCTACTAATAACATTGGCCAATCCACTCGTTTCGTCTGCCGACCAGGAACCACTGGAAATATGATTACTGTTAACCCTAAAACCAACGCTATATTGGCAATATTAGATCCTACTACATTGCCTATTGCAATCCCAGGACTACCATTCAGTGCAGACTGTAAACTAACCAATAACTCAGGAGCTGATGTGCCGAAGGAAACAATAGTCATCCCAATTACCAATGGAGAAATGAGCAATGCCCGCGCAACAACCACCGATCCTTTAACCAAGAATTCCCCACCCAAAGCCAGGACTAATAAACCAATAACTAATAGTCCTACATCTACAATCATTTCTCGAGATCCTTGAATGGCTTTGATAGCTCTTGTATTGGTTTTTCCAAATCTTCAAAAGGCTGTTTTATGTCTTTAGCAACTGAGCCCGCTCCAGATTCGGTATCACGCACTGAACTTTGAATGTCACGTTGAATGTCTTGCGTAGCGTCTTTGATTTGACGCATACCCCTACCCAAGGTGCGAGCAATTTTAGGCATACTTTTAGAACCAAAAAACATCAATACGATTAGGAGAATTATAATGATTTCTCCACCACTCATTCCGAACATAACTATTTAGTATAATTACAAAAGTAAAAAAGCCTCTCCAATGGAGAGGCTTTCAAACAAGTATTTATAAATTTTTATGCTTTTTTCTTAGTCGTGTTTGCATCAAAATTCTTTGATAAATCCACTACTGCTGGCGTAGCGATGCACAAAGACGAGTACGTTCCAACGATAACACCAATCATTAATGCGAATGTAAACCCTTTAATACTATCGGCAAAAATGAAAATTACAAGCAATACAATAAATGTACTTAAGGAAGTATTAATTGTTCTACTTAGGGTACTATTCAATGCTTTATTGATCACTTCCTTGTGATCTTGCTTTCTGTGAACACCCAAATACTCTCGAATCCTATCAAATACAACAACCGTATCGTTTATGGAGTAACCCACAACGGTTAAGATTGCAGCAATAAAGGCTTGATCAATTTCCATTGTAAATGGAAGAATACCCCAAAATATTGAAAACAGAGACAGCACAACCAATACATCATGGAACATCGCAAGCAATGCACCTAAACCATATTGCCACTTTTTAAATCTGAAAGCGATATAGACAAAAATAACTATCAACGACAGAATTATTGCAATAAATGATGACTTCATAAGTGTTTCTGTGATTGTCGCATCAACCTGTCTAAACTCTTGAATTCTGTAAGTCCCATTTAAAGTCGCTAACTCTTTAGCTTTTGCACTTTCAAGTGCTTGGCTATTAGAAGATTGGTCATCAGCAAAAACAAAACCTAATCCGTTCATAGCTGTTTCCACGGCTGCATCAACCATTTTGTTACCATCTAAAGACTTATCAGTGTACTTGTATTTTGTTGTAATCTCATACTGGTACTCATTGCCTCTACTTTTAACTTCAGGAGGCATATTATCAAAAGCAACTGTTAAAGCACTCTTCAAATCTTCTTGATTCACCGTACTCTGAACTTTAATATGGTATTTTCTACCTCCACTAAATTCTACTCCAATATCTAATCCTTTAGTTACGATAGAAGTAACTCCTCCAGCAATAATTAAAGCTGAAATAACATAAAATATTTTTCGCTTTTTAATAAACTTATAACTCGCATTAACAAAAACATTTTCAGTCAATCTAGTTGAAAAAGAAATTTCCTTTTTTCTTTCCAACATCAATGTGAAAATCAATCTCGTAATAAAGATTGCAGAGAACAATGAAGTAAAAATACCAATGATCAGTGTTATAGCAAAGCCTTGAATTGGACCAGAACCAAAATAGGCAAGAACAATAGCCGTAAACAATGTTGTCAGGTTGGCATCAATGATTGCCGAATAGGCATGTTTGTATCCATCCGTGATGGCTAATCTTTTTCCTTTACCAGCACGCACTTCTTCCCTTATTCTTTCATAAATAAGGACGTTCGCATCAACAGACATACCTATTGTTAGCACAATACCAGCTATACCAGGCAATGTAAGTGCTGCTCCAAGAGAAGCAAGTGTCCCGATTATAAAGAAGATATTAGCAACCAATGCAACATCTGCAACTATCCCAGCCTTGGAATAATAAAATATCATATACATCAACACCAAGACAATGGCTATCATAAAAGACAACATACCACTGTCAATATTTTCCTGACCCAGCGTTGGACCAACTTTAGACTCATCTACAATTTTAGCTGGAGCGTCTAACGAACCTCCCTCTAGAACAGTAACTACATCTTTCACCTCGTCCAAGGTAAACTGCCCCGTTATACGAGAATTACCGCCCGTAATTGCTACTTGAATATTAGGCGCTGAGTAAACCAAATCATCTAAAACTATTGCAATTGGCTTACCTATTCTTTCAGCTGTCCAAATACCCCATTCATCAGCACCTTCATTGGTCATTTGCATATTAATTTGCCAACCTGTTCCTCGCTCCATATCCACAGAATAAGATGCAACATCAATATCCTCACCAGTTAATCGAGCTCTACCATCGGATTCTAATTTGATGATATATAATTCCAATCTTTTTTCATCTTCATCAGCGTTACTTGGTTTATATGCCCACATAAAAGTAACGTATGCTGGAAGGCTAGAAATCACCTCTGGATCATTGATAATTGCGTTAACATAAGCTGTATCCGCAATTTTAACATCACCTATAATACCTCTTGCAGCTAATCCCGTATTTCTAATGTATCTATCCCAAGGATTATCTCCTGAGAGCCTATTATCTAGAATTGAATCCTTTTCTATTTTAGTATAAGCTCTGGGGATTGAGTCAAACAACACAGAATTAATTATTCGATTGTTGTTAGAATCTAAAATAGCGACACCAGATATAGTATCTGTTTCCCAAATGGTATCAGAAACAACCAAGTCGAAAGTGGAATCAAGTTCCATTACCTCATTACCTAGAGCTTTTTTCTCTTGATCATATAAGTATGATTTAATCACGCGAATGCTCGCAACAAAATTCTCATCTACCTCCGGTGTTTCCCAGAATTCCAATTTAGCCGTACTTTGAATCAAGTTTCTTGCTCGCTCTACATCCTTAACACCAGGAAGCTCTAAATGAATTCTTCCCGAAGCAGGTTGCTTTGAAACCGAAGGTTGTGAAACACCGAACTTGTTAATCCTGGTCATGATTACTTCTTCAGTCTTGTCAAGAGCCTTATCCGCTTCTTCACGTAAAATGGCGATCACCGCATCATTGGTTAAGTCGTCGTCAAATTTCTCTTTAGAACCAACTGAAAAGAAACGCGTCATTTTTTCATCTGGACTAATGTTGGCCCAGTTTTTCTCGAATAAATCAATGAAATTCTCATTTGATTCTGAAAATTCTTTGTAAGCTGCATCATACGGATCTTTAAACACCGATTGATATTCAGCTTGCGGCCCTGCGAGGTTTTTGACTAAATCTGGTACAGAAACTTCTAACGTTACAGACATGCCTCCTTGAAGGTCAAGCCCTAAGTTCAACTGATGATTTTTACAGTATTGATATGTATGCCCAAAAAGGGGATATACCGGTTGGGTTGACACACCTATTAAATACTGCTGCTCAAAGAAATCTTTTAAATCCGATAGGCCCGAGCTATCAATAACACCGGCATCATCAGCAAAAACAATTGATTTTTTACCGACATTGTAGACGTATTGCGCAGGATTTAACCTAGTCAAAGAATCCTGAACAACCATCTGTCGGAGCTCCGCGTGATTTTTAGCTTCTGATTCAACACTACTAACAACCCATCCAAACGACAGCTGATACAAGCAGGCTAAAGCCAATAATATTGTAAATAACCAAATGGCAGTTTTGTTCTGCATTTTTTTAAATTTTATTTATAAAAATCCTAAATTAAACACAAGGGTTCGTCATTAGGGCTGCAAATATAGAATTTCAATTGATTATTAACAACATTAATTTTAACCAAGCCCAAAGGTATTTTGGGTTTCCAATTTGTTTCTTTTAATTTTAGCCTAAAATGCAATTTAATTGCCCATCTTGACGTCGTAAAATAAACAACAGATGAATTACGCATTTTTTTTCCTTTGCTTTATTTCCTTTTTTCAGGGATACGCTCAACTCTATCATTTTAATGCGATTGACTCAATAGAAGTTTTAGAGTCTTCTACCTCACTTTCATACCCATGGGCAAGCGGCATAAACTCCGGACAAGTATCGACCATTGAATTAAATAATGATGGGTTGATTGATTTATTTGTTTTTGACAGAACAGATAATTCCGTGTTGACGTTTTTAAATACAGGAACTGCAGGGTCTCCAAATTACGTGCATGCTCCTGAGTTCGAGGACAAGTTTCCATCAGAAATGAGAAGTTGGTGTTTACTTCGCGACTACAACTGCGATGGCAAAAAAGACATTTGGTGCTATGCTACTGGCGGAATTGCTGTTTATAAGAACATTAGCACTGGAGGTAATCTAGAATTTGTACTCACCACTAATCTGGTAATGTCCTATTACAACACAAGCTATCTTAATCTTTATGTAAGCTCGATAGATATTCCTTCAATAGACGACATCGATGGCGATGGAGATTTAGATGTCGTTACATTTAGCATTTTCGGTACTAATCTGGAATACCATCGTAACCTTTCAATGGAAAACCACGGCACGTGCGATAGTTTAGAATTTCAAATTAGAAATAATTGTTGGGGACACTTTTCCGAGTCATTCACAAGCAGTGCACTTCAATTGTTCGACACTTGTGACAATTCTAACTTAGGCGTGGCTGCAGAGTATATCCCTGATCCCACCTTGCTGGTTAATAAATCAGCCCCACGACACAGTGGATCCACAGTACTTACTATTGATGAAAACGGTGACGGTGTGAAAGATGTATTAATTGGAGATGTTAGCTACACAAAAATGTCAATGCTAATCAATGGTGGTGCATCTCCAAACAACAATAGCTCAATGATATTTCAAGACACGACATTTCCAAGCTATGACAACCCCATTAATTTAAAAATATTTCCTGCAGCCTTTTATGAAGACGTTACGAGCGACGGCAATAGGGATTTAATCGTTGGCACAAATACAGCAAATCAAAGTGCAGACAAAAGCAGTATGCACTATTACTTAAATACTGGCACAGACATTAATCCTACTTTTTCGTTTCAACAGGACAATCTTTTACAAGACCAAATGATCGATGTTGGTACCGGCTCAATACCCACTTTTTTTGATCACAATTCTGATGGAATGATGGATATATTACTATCCAATTTTGGAACGTTTAAAATTTCTAGCGATTCATATGAGTCTTCAATTAGCTTGTATGAAAATACGGGCTCGAGTACACAACCAATTTACAGTCTAATTACAGATGATTATATGAACTTATCTAGTTCGGGAATCGAAAAAAACATGATTCCGACATTTGCCGATGTAGATGGGGATGGGGATGAAGACATGATTATTGGTGATTACAACGGGGTTTTGCATTTCTTTACCAACACAGCGGGCCCTGGAAATACGGCAAATTTTGTCCTTACGGCACCGCAATTAACAGACATTGATGGAATAACAATTGATGTTGGTCTACATGCAGCACCAACGTTTATTGACTTAGATGAGGACGGCGATTTTGATTTAGTTATTGGCGAACGAAATGGAAATCTGAATTATTATGAAAGTAAAAGCTCCGTTGCACCTTCATATACTCTTGTATCAGATAGCTTGGGCTTTGTGAAAGTTAATTATGGAGGTACCAGCATTGGAATGTCAATCCCCCGTTTTTTTGATAATGCAAATGGAGCTACTCAGCTGTTTGTTGGATCAATGCATGGAGAAATCGAACACTTCAACAACATTGATGGCAACCTATCGGGTTATTTCAATCAGGTCACAAGTCAAGTATCCGATATCTCTGTTGGATTGCAATCAGCACCAGCTGTAACAGATGTAAATGGGGATAATTATCCCGATTTACTTGTCGGAAATAAAAGAGGAGGACTTCAAATTTCGATAGGAGACCCCTCAATAACATCGGTTTCGGATAATTTTAAATCGATTGATTTTGAGTTATTTCCTAACCCAGCAAGAGAAACCATGTTCATTCGATTGAGCCAATCAGCTGGTTTTTCTTATCAGTTGTTTGATGTAGCTGGAAAAGTGATAATCTCTGGCACTAAAACAGCTAACCACACTCATTCCATTAACACACAACATTTAAATCCTGGAATCTATTTTATACAAATATTCAACCATCAAGGTAGGGGAACACGTCCCATTGTTATAGAATAAAAAAGGGCAATCTTTCGATTGCCCTGCATTGATCTAATTTTAAAAAATGGAAGTTAGATGACTACATCCATATCGTCTAGAACTTGCATTACTCCCCTAACTGCAACAGCAGAGTCTTCTAATAATGCTTTTTCATCACTATTTAATTCCAATTCGATAATCTCTTCAATACCATTGCGACCTAGTTTTACCGGCACTCCAAGATAGATGTCACTCATTCCATATTCTCCTTGCAACCAAGCACAAACTGGAAAAATTCTTTTTTGATCTTTACAAATCGCCTCTACCATTTGTGCAGCTGCTGCACCAGGCGCATAATATCCAGACGTTCCAAGAAGATTAACTATTTCGCCACCTCCTTTTTTCGTTCTTTCTACAATTGCATTTAACCGTTCTTCTGAAACCAATTCAGTAACAGGAATTCCTCCAACGGTTGTATATCTTGGTAGTGGAACCATGGTATCTCCATGTCCTCCCATAAGGACAGCTTGGATATCCTTAGGTGAACAGTCCAACTCCAACGCTAAGAATGATCGGTACCTCGCAGTATCTAATATTCCCGCCATTCCCATGACTTTCCTGGAATCCTTTTTTGCTGTTAAATACGTTGCATAAGTCATTACATCTAACGGGTTAGAAACACAAATCAAAATTGCTTCTGGCGAATTAGCTATTACGTTTTCCGTAACCGATTTTACAATGCCCGCGTTAGTCGCAATCAAATCATCTCTGCTCATTCCTGGCTTTCTCGGAATGCCAGAAGTAATGACAACGACATCAGAATTTGCAGTTTTAGCATAATCATTTGTTGAACCTACCAATCTTGTATCAAAAGAATTAATTGGAGAGGTTTCCCACATATCAAGGGCTTTACCTTCGGCATACCCCTCTTTAATATCCAATAAGACTACTTCATTGCACACTTCATTATGTGCTAAAACATTGGCGCAGGTCGCTCCAACATTTCCTGCTCCTACAACTGTTACTTTCATTTATTTTTTATTTGTTTCGTTCTACTTTTCGGTATGCGAAAATAATAAACTATCTGTAGATACCTATAATTAGGTAAAAAGTTAATCTTTGCAAAATAATTTCAGTTTGTCATAAAGTTTCAAATTTTTTAAATCAATAGGCAACCATAACGAGCCCCCATCGTCAACTACATGAATTCGTAATGAATTTAACAGAAAAGCAGCTTCAAAATACGATAAAGAAGAGCATTAAGAAAGACCGAAAAAGTCAAGAATTACTCTTTAAAACGTACTACAGTAAAATGATGGCTGTGTGTATGCGATATAGTCGTGACCACGATACTGCTCAAGATGTTTGTCAAAGCGGATTCATAAAGGTCTTTGAAAAATTGGAACATTACAATTTTGGAGGTTCTTTTGAAGGATGGTTAAGAAGAATTATGGTGAATACCTCCATTGATTACATCCGAAAATCAAAAAAAGAACTAAAAATAATTGAAGATGAAAGCAGAATTGAAACGGATGTATTTCATGAAGATGAAAATGACAATAATTTCGTAGGGTTACCTGTAGCTGATGTTATTGAAGCGATTCAACAACTCAGCCCCGCTTACAAAGCTGTATTCAATTTATATGTAATGGAAGATTATTCTCATCAGGAAGTAGCTGACGCACTCGGCATTTCTCAGGGAACATCAAAATCCAATTTGGCAAAAGCCAAAAAGAAATTAAGAACCCTACTCAAAAATAAAATTAAATACGATGTCTAATTTAGACGGATTTGAAAAAATAGTAAAAGATAAGTTGCAGCAGCAGCAATACGATTACGACTCTTCTCAATGGAACGCCATTGAGAAGCGGCTCCCTCCACCTAAAAAGGGATTTCCTTGGAAATATATTGCTGCTGCTTCGACCTTTACTATTGCAAGTATTCTTTTGTGGCAACTCCAGAATACAGAAAATCAACCGGTTAAAACAAGTGACATTAGCATTTCAGCCTTGACCGACTCATTAAAAATCACATCAAAAGAGAGTTATATCAGTAATTCTACCAAACAAATAGATGAAGGAATCGAGTCTGCGATTATTGTTGATGACCATGCTTTGATTGAAATGAATCAAACTGCTGGTCAGATTGACGAACCAAAAAATGTTGACAATACTTTAGAACAGGTAGTTATAAGTCAGGTACCAGTTGAGCCGCTCCTAAAGGATGAAACCCAAGAATATTCAAATTTATCTGAAATAGATAAGGTTGATCCTCAGTCGTCTAAAATTGCACGACCTAGTGCTCAGTTTACCATTACAGCTAAAGAGGCTTGTGTGGGGGAAAAGCTTACCTTTAATTCTTTAAATAAGTTGGAAGATACTCGGTATAATTGGGATTTTGGTAACGGCGAAACCTCAGAAAATAGATTCCCTGTTTACAGCTACAAAGTGCCTGGCATCTATTACGTTCAATTGAAGGCAACTAGTACAAAGCATGAAGAGATAATCAATGTTTCTGATAAGATTGCAATACAAATTAATCCGACACCAAGTGTTGATTTTAGCTGGGTTGAAAATACCTACAACGCTGTACCAACTGTAGAATTTACAAACCTTTCTGAACATGCTGATTCCTGGAGTTGGAACTTTCAGAATGGCATTATTTCAGACGAAAAAAATCCGATAATTACTTTCAAAAAGAAAGGATTTTATCAAATTACGCTTACTGCCTCTAACGTTCATGGATGTGTTAAAATTTCACAGCAAGAGCTAGAAGTTGTAACCGATTATAACCTTTTAGCGCCTAATTCCTTTACACCCAATGCCGACGGAATAAACGATGATTTCATTCCTGAAGCTCTTAAAATTCTGAATGTTGGTTTTGAGATGACAATTTTCGACAAGCGAGGTTTAATATACCAGTCCCGTAGTCTAAGTAATCCATGGACTGGAGAAAACCAACGTGACGGAGGATTTTGTACGCAAGGAGCCTATGTTTGGATAGTAAAATATAAAAATCAACAAGGAATTGATCAAATCTATAAAGGAACCATAAATTTACTCCATTGAAAAATGGATTGATTTCCTTAAAAGTATAGTTTGACCATTTCAAATAATGGGTGCTTAATTATGAAGAACTTTTTACTCGTTCTGACTATAATTCTTTTGAACCATTTATCGGTGTTCTCACAGTCAGATAATTGTGTTACAGCAACAACATTCCCCTTAATCGGAGGTTCTGGTTGCCAATCAGGAACCACTACTGGTTCGACTTCCGAAAGCATAATTTTTGGAGCCTGTAATGCAGCTCCAGTTAATGAAGTCTGGTATACATATGTCGCGACTGGTTCTCAAAATGACTTGA
The DNA here is from genome assembly GCA_905480225.1 of uncultured Flavobacteriales bacterium. Classification (GTDB taxonomy): domain Bacteria; phylum Bacteroidota; class Bacteroidia; order Flavobacteriales_D; family Parvicellaceae; genus UBA10066. Next base: position 59,518 of record CAJQPO010000055.1, read on the forward strand.
CAATAATCCCTTCAGGTTTAACTGAAACTGAAATTGTTCTTTACACGGGTGGTTGTCCATCAAATGGAGGTGCCTTAGTTACCTGCCAAACTGTTACTGGAACTAATACGCTCAATCAAAATTGGGGATTTACCGCCGGAACGCAGATTTGGGTCGGAATCATGTCAAATGCTGGAACAGATGGTGATTTCGACCTCTGCATTGATTCTTACGATCCACCAGCTGGAGGTGGCAACGGTTGTGCTGGAGCAATCCCACTTTGTGATGCGTCACAAACCTATAATATACCGGACATGAGCATATTTACAGCATCAGGAGCTTCTCCACCTTGTTTTCCAGGAGGAGGAAATCAAGATGTTTGGTTCCAATTTACGGTTACTCAAACCGGGCAGCTTGCATGGGACATTTCAGCTACATCTGGGTCTGGAATTGAATGGGATTGGTCTATTTACGACATAACGGGTGGATGTCCAACAAACCCTGCTCAGTGGTCAGCAACTAATGTTGCTTGTAATTATAACTATTCAACCGGAAGCGGTGTGTCAGGAATGAATTGCACTTCTGCAACAGCTTGTCCAATAAATACTTTAGGAGGCACAGCCGAAGAATACTGTCCTTGTATTACAGTGACTGCTGGAAATACCTATGTCATTCAAATTGATAACTATACCAATACCGTGGCTACTGGACTGGATTTTACATTTGGGCCAGATATGACCGCACTAATTGCGCCAGATGTTGATTTTACTATCGCAACTCCAGTCATTACATGTGGCAACTCTGTAACTGTTAATATTTCAGATATGTCTATTGGCGTTCCGACATGGGACTTTGGAGATGGGACCACATTTATCGGAAATAATCCGCCTGACCATACATATACAACTCCAGGCACTTATGCAATAACAGCAACAATTGGCGGAGCTTGTCCAGACATTCAAACAGAATTTATTCAATTATTTGGTCCCTTAGTTACTGTTTCTTCTCAAACGGACGAAACATGCGTTGGCGATTGCGATGGAAGTGCTGCAGTAGTAACTACAGGAGGTAGTGGAACTTACACCTATTTATGGTCTCCTGGAGGAGAAACGACTCCATCCATTAGTAATTTATGTAGTGGTAATTATTCAGTCGCCGTAACTGACAATATATGTGCCACAAATAATGTTGAAAATATCACTATTACTGGGCCACCTTGCGTGAATTGCGTTATTGATTCTATACCCATTTCTTTAACCAACTGTTATGTAAGTGGTGCTGGATTTTTAGTCTATGATGTTGCAGGTACGATGTACTACACAGACCCCCCTGCCACAGGAACCTTAACCATTACTGCCTGTGATGGACAACAAGTAATTGTAAGTGCTCCATTTGGAACGTCTAGTGCTTTTACGTTCTCTGGATTACCTCAAGGATCTGGCATCTGCGACTTCTCAGCAGTATTTAGTGATGAGCCAGCGTGTACGTTTACTCAAGGATTTCAATCACCACCGCCTATTCTAGGGTTTAATGTCTTTTGTACTGTGGGGGGAGGATTTGTTAATGGTGACATCACTTTTGATGACTCATACGCTTCTGGCACCTTAGTAATATCCGTTTTTGATGGATCATCCACTTTTGATACCATTATTAACCTCCCAACTACTAGTCCTCAAAACTGGTCTATCTCAGGACTCGACCCAACTGCAAACCCGTACATTGTGGACTACTTCTTCTCTGATTATCAGTCATGTGGAAGTCAGCTAGCTATTAACTGTGGTTGTGCAGCTGATGCTGGAACTGTAACAACTACTCTAACTGGTAACGGATTGAATAATTACATCCTCTGTGATGGAGATCAAATTGACATTACAACTAATGGTGATTATGTCCATCCTGATGATATTGGACCTATTGGTTCGGGTCCAACCTATGCATACCAACCTGAATTAGTCTATTTGGCTTATTCCTGCCCTCCAACTCCTGGGCTATTTCCTACTTCAGACCCGTGCTTTGTTGGACTAATTCCTAGCCCTCAAGACCTTACAGATATTAACAACCCGGCATCATATGCAGCAACATTGCCTGGTGGGCCCTATACCGAACTTTGGTTTGCACAAACAAATCTATACCATTACGACCCTGTACTGGGTAATTACATTTACAACGCAAACTGTTGGGATATTGGGCCAGGTATTCAAGTAACCTACCTCAATCCTATTGCTACTCCCGCAGTGCCCGATTGTCAAAATAGCGATGTAACCGTCACCCTAACCGGAGGGTATCCTCAAGCTTTCGGAGGAGACTTCACTGCAAGTAATTTACTACCTGCAACAGCTGGATTTGTCAATACAACATGTCCACATGGAGGAACCATTGTTATTAATGGATTACAAAATGGAGACTTGTGGTCCTTTGATGTGGTAGATGATAACGGGTGCCCTATTTCCGTGTCGGGAGGACCATTTGTAGGTTTACCTGATGCTCAGGCTGGAATAGACGATACCATATGTGGAACACTAACCTACAACCTAGCAGCAACTCCATCAATCGGAATAGGAACATGGACCGGACCAGCAGGAATTACTTTTAGCAATGTTAATTCAGCAACTTCATCAATTACAGCAGTAACTGCAGGCTCCTATACCCTTACATGGACGGAAGATAATGGTGGTGGATGTATCTCTATAGATCAGGTAACCATCTCTTTATCAAACCCCAGCTTTACAGACATCGTAACACCTGCTATCTGTGGATTAGCTAATGGGCAAATAGACATTACTGCTTCAGGAGGTATAACACCATACTCCTATAGCATTGACAACGGGGCAACTACTCAGGGAACAGGAACTTTCCCGGCTCTATCTGCAAATACTTATCAAGGATGGATTCAAGACAACGTGGGATGCCAGTTCGCACAAAACATCATCGTAAATAATACCGGATCCCCGGCAATTGACAGTGTGGTTGCTACCGACCCTCTGTGTAATGGAGATTGTAATGGCCAACTCATTATATATGGATCTGGTGGATCTCCCCCATACGAATACAGCCTAGATGGTATTACTTTTGTGCTCGGACAAGATACTTGGACCGGCCTGTGTGCTGGTACACAAGACGTATACGTACAAGATGCTGCCGGATGTCCCAATTCCTCCTCTGTAACATTAGCAGATCCTCCCGCCCTTAATCTAGTCCTTGATCTTATTAATCATGTGGATTGTAATGGAGATGCGACAGGTGAAATCCGTATCACTGTATCGGGAGGTACTTTCCCTTATTCTTATTTATGGACAGGACCAGGAGGTCCTTATACTGCGGATGATATTGACCTGCTAACAGCTGGAACATATGATTTAACTGTTACTGACGCTAATGGATGTGTCATCACATATTCAGAAACAATTAATGAACCAGCTCCGCTAACCATTACTTTTTCTACATTCGACGCCTCCTGTGCAGGTGTATGTGACGGATCTGCAATTGTTATACCAGCCGGAGGTACAGTTGCAGCTGGATACACTTATACTTGGTCTGGTGGTATTGCTGGAAATGTCCCTAATGCTGCTGGCTTGTGTCAAGGAACCTATGACTTAAACGTCCAGGATGATAATGGGTGCTCCGTAGACACGTTAGCATGGGATATTATTAGCCCTCCATCTGTTACTTTCTCAAGTGTTGTAACTGTTGACGAGACTTGTAATGGATCTTGTGATGGATCAGTAACAGTGGCCTCCGCTACTGCTACACAATATAGTCTTAATGGTGCCGCATTCTCTCCTGTTTCTACATTCAACGGGATGTGTGCAGGAACAAATACCATTACAGCTCAAGATGCTAATGGATGCGCTGTGGACACCACAATCAACATTGCATCTCCCCCACCTGTATTCTTGAATGTATCAATAGATACAACAATATGTATTGGAGGAACAGCAACCATTACAGCAACTGGAAGTGGTGGAATGGGTGGATACACATATAGCTGGGATAGTGGAGATTTAACCCAAACAATTAATGTTTCTCCTGTGGCTAACCAAACCTACTGTGCAACAGTAACTGACATCAATGGGTGCCCTGCACTTGCTCCCGCTTGTGTCAACATAAACATATATGACCAGTTGCAAGTAACTGCCCTGTCCAGCCAAGGAATTTGCCCAGGTGATTTGGCCAACATCTCAGCCATTGCTTCAGGTGGTGACGGAAACTATAATTATAGCTGGGACAATGGAATTGGACCAGGACAAGCGCAAAATGTAGCACCAGGAGCAACAACCATATACACCGTTACTGTAACGGATGGGTGTGAAACTCCAGCGGCAACAGACAACCTAACCATTACCGTAAACCCGACACCTATAGTAGACTTTAATCCTGACGTAAATGACGGATGTCTACCCGTAACAGTCAACTTTACTGAAAGTGGACAACCAACAGGATCGCAATGCTTTTGGGATTTTGGCGATGGAAATGCAGATGTAAATTGTGGCGTAGTAACCAACACCTACAATGACCCCGGTTGTTATGATGTAACACTTACTGTCGTATCTGACTTAGGCTGCACCGATCAGGTTACTTATCCAAACCTAATTTGTGTATTCCCCTACCCAAATGCTGAATTCTCTTTCGGACCACAACCTACTTCTGTACTCAACACAACTATTAATTTCTCTAATGAATCAACCGGTGCAGACAATTACAACTGGGAATTTGGAACAAATGGTATACTCGGTAGTTCTGCAGCAACTGATCCAAACTTCCTGTTCCCAAACGATGTGCCAGGAACTTATCAGGTATGCCTTTTGGCAACTACTGACTACGGATGTCAGGACAGCACCTGTCAATACGTAATAATTGATGAAGATTTTATTGTGTACGTCCCCAATGCTTTCTCTCCTGATCAAGACAATATCAATGAAACTTTTACCCCGGTCGTAATAGGAGCTGATCCACTCAATTATCAATTCTATGTATTCAA
>CAJQPO010000056.1 GCA_905480225.1 uncultured Flavobacteriales bacterium
CAGCAAAAGCCCTGGAATAGTGCCATACAATGAGCAAACTGAATGAAATCACGAAGAGGAGTGATGATAGTAAGATATTTTCAGGAAATGTTAGAATCAGGTAAATTAAGGATCCAATTATGGCAATCACAATACCGAAAAAACTGATGTAGTGGTATCCCGCAACTAAGTTTTTATGGTTATCAAAGTTTTGTTCTGTCATGGTTTTTAATTTTTTGGACCCTGAAAGTCGTGTCAATTAAGTATACTGTATTTTGCCGTCTTCCAAAATAGTAGAAATGAAACATACTTTTCATTGTTCTATTTGAATCGAGATTTCATAGATGACGATTATAATAGTAAGACAAGAAAATAGTTGTGATTGGTTGTCCTGTTTGTTTTTTGTCATGAATCCGTTAGCTAAAAGTCGATATAGAATCGCATCAGAGATCTAGTAGAGTTGATTTCCCTCATTTTTTGGTTCAATCTGTAATTAAAAAAGCTTGAATTTGCAGGTCCGAATGGTAGTTGCTTGGGAAATAGATACTCGTTTCACTCGAACGAATGGGATGGGAATATTTTATGACATCTTGTATTGCAGCGCAATCCTGGTTGCTACCTCCCCATTTCGTTGGCATAAATTCTACTCAATCTGAAATAAGAAACCCGAATCGATTCGATTCGGGTTTCTGGTAGCGCGGGGGAGATTTGAACTCCCGACCTCAGGGTTATGAATCCTGCGCTCTAACCAACTGAGCTACCGCGCCAAGAGGCGGCAAATATAAAAATAATTTTGTGTCTCGAAACAATAATTGCAACTTGACCTTGGATTCAAATTTTTGATAAAAACCTACGTGTTATCTGTGTTCCTTTATAAATGCACTTTTCGGCTAGAATATTATGTGGAATTCTTTTCAATATTTCTTTAAAGTCTTTATTGTTCGCGTACTTTTTTTGGTATATTGGCGGCTTACCATTTTCAAAATCTACTGATGGCTAGAATAGAACAAGAACATGAATACCTGCTTAATACGTCGTCTAAAATTTTATTTAATTGCATTAGTACGCCAGGGGGGTTATCTGAATGGTTTTGTGACGATGTAAATATTAGTAAGGATGGGATGTATACTTTCTTTTGGGATGGAAGTCAGGAAATTGCAACATTAGTGAATAAGAAAAATTACGAGTCAATTCGTTTTCGATGGGAAGACGATGAACCAGAATTTTATTTTGAATTCAGTATCCGAATTGACCCTATGACGAAGCAAGTCGCTTTGATTGTTACAGATTTTTCAGAAGAAGATGAATTAGATGAATCTAAATTGTTGTGGGATAGTCAGGTGGCTGCGCTTAAATCAATAGTTGGAGGTTAGATAATTTAACGCGTATAAATTCGTTAACACTCAGGCGACAGTACATCATTATCAAAGTCTGTATTAGTTAAAGCGCATGTGGAAACTTAATTGGTTGATGTTTCGGTCCTTTATCGGTCCATTTTTTCTTTCCTTTACTTTATTGGTTTTTATCCTTGATATGCAGTTTTTTTGGCTGTATCTAGATGATTTATTAGGCAAGGGACTAGATTGGTATGTTATAGCGGAATTGTTGTTCTATGCCAGTGCTAATGTTATTCCAATGGCTTTGCCCTTATCTGTCTTGCTTTCGTCTACAATGACTTATGGAAATCTTGCAGAGAACTTAGAATTAACTGCACTCAAAGCCAGTGGCACTTCTTTTTTGAGAATGTCTCGACCACTTATTATGGTAATGATTTTGATTGGCACATTCGCTTTTTATTTTTCAAATACGCTTTGGCCAACAGCAAATTTTAAAATGAAAGCTTTGCTTACTGATATTTATAAAGCCAAGTCTTCGTTGATGATTTCAGAAGGTAGATTTTCAACAGAAATTGATCATTTTGGAATACGGGCTACTAAAAAAGATCAAGAAACCGGTGAGCTATCGGATATTGTAATTTTTGATCGAACAAGTAACATCAAGGGTAAAAATCAAGTTGGTCACAATTACCGAGAGGATATTAGAGATTATCACAGAGACATTCGTGCTCGAAGTGGATTCATATTAAACAGTGCACGAAGTGAGGCATTATCATTGGTGCTGCATAACGGTCAAATAACAGAGGAATTAAGCCCCGATCGTTTTCAGGATATCAAATATCCATTTTGGAAAATTGACTTTGAAACCAGTGAACTGAATGTTGATTTGTCCTCCATGAACTTTGATCGTTCGAATGAAGATATTTGGGCTCAAAGTCTGGAGTGGATGAGTGCCAGACAATTGTTAATATGCAGAGATTCGATAGTTCTTGATATTCCCGAGGACTATAAGTCTATGACCAATTTTATTCGTTCCCAGAATAAGTTGGTCAGGGATAGCTCAAACTTGAGCCCTGTTGATGGTCAGTTTTTCACGAATGCTTTAAATTCCAGAGAAACAAAGAGAATTATAAAAAGCGCTAAGGCCAGAACTGAAAGCCAGCTTAGACATTTACAAAGAAAATCAGCCTATATCAGTGGTAAATTGAGGGATTTAAATAGGGTTCAAATTTTGCTGCATCAAAAATTCACCTTATCAATAGCATGCATTATTCTCTTTTTTGTAGGAGCACCCCTTGGGGCTATTGTGAAAAAAGGAGGGCTTGGGATACCAGTTTTAATTACCATTATTCTTTTTCTGGTCTACTATGTATTGGCTAGAACCGGTCAGCAGATGGCAAAAAACGAAGTTTTATCACCTTTTATAGGCATGTGGTTGAGTTCTTTTGTTCTTGTTCCAATCGGAATATTTTTTACTTTAAAGGCAAATAGGGATTCTGTAATTTTTGATTGGGAATTTTATAAAAAAGGATACAAAAGGATTTTTGGGCTAAAAAAATGAAGATTTTACAATTATGTAATAAGCCACCTTTACCTGCCGTTGATGGTGGTTGCATAGCAATGAACAATATTGCCAAAGGGCTTTTGAGCGCTGGTAATGACGTTAAGATAATTTCTATTGCTACCTATAAACACCCATTTGAGGACAAAAACTACAGCAAATCTTTTTTAGATAAAACTCGATTTGAGTCTATCTATGTAGAAACCAAAGTAAATATAATTGATGCCTTTTCGAGTTTGGTAACATCAGACAATTACAATGTCAGTAGGTTTTTTAGTACAGATTTTGATCGAGCACTTGTTGATGTTTTAAGAAAGGAAGCGTTCGATATAATTCAATTGGAGAGCTTATTTATGACGCCGTATATTGGTACGATTCGTCGTTATTCCAAGGCTAAAATTGTGCTTCGTTCTCATAATCTGGAATACATTATATGGAAAAGGTTAGCTAATGCAACTAGTAATAGAGCGAAACGGGTGTATCTCAATTACTTGGCAAAACAACTGAAAGAGTACGAATTCGCAGTCGTTAAGGAAGTGGATGGAATTGCTGCAATAAGCAAAGGAGACGCACAGCGGTATGCTGAATTTAAATCTGATTTGAAATTAGAAACAATTCCGTTTGGTATTGACATAGAAGATTACCAGCCCACATTGAGCGCTGAGAACAATGGCAATAGTCTGTTTCATTTAGGAGCTATGGACTGGAAGCCGAATATCGAAGGAGTAATGTGGTTTGCTGAAGAAGTGTATCCCTCATTAAGAGCGTTTAATTTGCATCTTGCTGGTCGGAAAATGCCAAATTGGTTTACAGAATCTCTTGATCCATCGATACACAACCATGGCGAGGTTATAGATGCATTAACATTCATGAATCAGTTTCCAATAATGATTGTTCCGCTTTTTTCTGCTGGTGGAATGCGCGTTAAAATTATTGAAGGCATGGCGATGAAAAAAGCCATTATTTCCACTGCTGTAGGGGCAGAGGGAATCAACATTAAGAATAGAGACAATATAATGATTGCCAATACGAAAGAAGAATTTACCCAGTCAATTATTGAGCTTTCAGCAGATCCTATTTTATTAAAGCGAATACAAGAAAACGGTCGAAGATTGGTTGAAAGGGAATACAATAATTCCGTGTTAACGGATCGATTAATTCAGTTCTATAACGACTTACTACAATGAAATTGCTTGTGCTTTTGTCAAGAATTCCTTACCCACTGGATAAAGGAGATAAATTACGGGCATATTATCAATTAAAACAGCTGTCTCAGGATTTTCAAATAAAGGTCGTGGCACTTGATGATTGCAAGGGAACTGAACAAGACCGGGAAAAATTAAGAAATGAGTTTGATATTCAATTTGTGAAACTGAATAAAACGGTCATTTATCTAAAAATGCTTCGTGCATTATTCAGTGATAAACCTTTTCAAGTACATTATTTTTTTCAGCGTTCTGCAAATTTAAAGGTAAAAGAAATTATAAGTGAGTTTAAGCCGGATCATATTTACTGCCAGCTAATTAGAACTGCGGAGTACGTTAAAAACATCCATAGTATTCCAAAAACAATGGATTACATGGATGCTTTTTCAAAAGGGATGGATCGACGGATTTCTCAAAATCGAGGGATCAAGAAAATTTTCATCAAAGCAGAGGCATCACGTTTACTGAAGTATGAAAATTTGATATTTGATTATTTTGAAAATAAGACCATTATTTCATCGCAGGATCAATCGTTGATTTATCATCCGGAAAGAAACAGTATTAAGGTAGTTCCTAACGGTGTCGATTTCGATTTTTTCACCCCTGTTCAATCAAATAACCGAACTTTTGAATTGGTTTTTACTGGAAACATGAGTTATCCTCCGAATGTGGATGGAGCTTTGTTTCTTGTGAACGAAATTATGCCAATTGTTTGGAAGGAGATGCCGAAGGCTAAAGTCTTGATTGCAGGAGCTAAACCAACAGTTGCCATTACTTCATTGAAATCTAGAAATGTAGCAGTTTCTGGATGGGTAGACGATATTAGAGAGGCTTATGCAGACTCCTCCGTTTTTATTGCTCCCATGCGAATTGGAACAGGACTTCAAAATAAGCTTTTAGAGGCTATGTCTATGGGTGTGCCTTGCATTACTACATCATTTGCCAATAACGCTTTAAAAGCGGTTAATGGAGCGTCCATTCTTATTGGAGATTCCAAGGAATCTCTGGCTGAAATCGTAATTGATCTTTTAAGAGATCCGGTTTTAAGAAACAATCTTTCGGTTGCAGGTCGGGCATTTATTGAAGCTAATTATAGCTGGAGAACAAGTACAGCCATATTAATTGACAGTATAAAAAGACAACCGTGAACCCTTTTATTTTAACTTTGTTTGGACAAGTAACGAACCAATTAAATTATACAAATGGCTGAGGAAATAAAGCTGGATACAATTGAGGATGCGGTAGCAGCAATTAAGGCTGGTGAGATGGTTATCGTAGTGGATGATGAGGACCGTGAAAATGAGGGAGATTTTCTTACAGCTGCCAGGAATGTAACACCGGAGATCATTAATTTCATGGCTACACATGGCCGAGGATTAATTTGTGCACCACTTCTTGAAGAAAGGTGTAATGAATTGGGATTGGATCTAATGATTCAAAGTAATAATTCGCATTATGATACACCGTTTACTGTTTCGGTAGATTTGGTTGGTGATGGATGTACGACAGGAATTTCAGCACAAGATCGATCAAAAACAGTAAAAGCATTAATTAATCCTGAAACGAAGCCAAATCAACTGGGTAAACCAGGACACATTTTTCCATTAAGAGCAAAGGAAGGAGGCGTTTTGAGAAGAGCGGGCCATACAGAAGCGGCTGTGGACCTAGCTAGACTAGCGGGTTTTGAACCTGCAGGTCTAATTGTCGAGATTATGAATGAGGACGGCACCATGGCACGTTTACCAGAATTGGCTGTGATTGCAAAGAAGTTTGATATGAAACTTGTTTCAATTGAAGACCTTATTGCGTATCGAATGCAAAACGAATCGCTGATAGAAGAAATTGTAAAAGTAGATATGCCTACTAAATACGGAGATTTCAAACTTTCTGCATTTAGGCAAACAACGACAGGTGAGGAGCATTTGGCTTTAGTGAAAGGCGAATGGAATAAAGATGAGCCTGTTCTTGTGCGTGTGCATTCGTCCTGTTTTACGGGGGACATCTTGGGCTCTTTAAGATGTGATTGCGGAGACCAACTTTCTGCTGCAATGCAGATGATTGAAACGGCAGGTAAGGGTGCTATTTTGTATATGAATCAAGAAGGGCGCGGCATCGGTTTGGTTAACAAGCTTAAAGCCTATAAATTACAGCAAGAAGGCTACGATACGTTTGATGCGAATGTTAAGTTGGGTTTTAAACCAGACGCAAGAGATTATGGCGTAGGAGCGCAGATACTGCGAGAAATAGGGATAACTAAGTTGAAATTAATGAGCAATAATCCTAAAAAAAGAACGGGTCTTGTTGGCTACGGTTTGGAAATAGTGGACAATGTTCAAATAAATGTAGATTGTAATATTCATAATTCTGCCTATTTAAAAACAAAAAAGGACAGAATGGGGCATGATATTAAGATTTCTACTGACACATGATTACTGAATTCCGTATTTTAAAATTAACAAGTATGCAGGTGGTGTGTATGATTGGGTGCAGCCTTATTTTATGGGGCTGTAATCAATTTTCTTCAGAACCAACGAATCAGAAAATTGAGCAAATTGTATTGAATAATAAAGAAGAGATAATTAATAGCATTCAGGCAATAATGAATCGGCAAGAAAATGCTTGGAATGAAGGCAATATTGATCAATTTATGATAGGCTACTGGGAGTCTGATTCGCTTACTTTTATTGGGAAATCAGGTTTGAATTATGGCTGGAAAAAGACTTTACTCAATTATAAAAAGTCCTATCCTTCACCGGAGGACATGGGAATCCTCACTTTTAACAATTTATCTACAGAGGTGCTTTCGGAGGATGTTGCATTAGTGATAGGGAAATGGAGACTTAATCGAGAAATTATTGGAGATACGTTGGAGGGACACTATTCACTGGTTTGGAAACGAGTCAAAAATAACTGGGTTATAGTATCTGACCATTCTAGCTAATGCGGATTATAAAGCAAGCGCCGGAAAGTGTTGTTGAATCAGGTCATTTCTGTTTTGGATGTTATAATCAACCCATAAAGCACGTTAATTTATTAGATGCAAAAATTGGCAGCTTGAAATTCTTTAAAAATTTCAAGCTTAGAGAGTGGCAAGCGTATCAGTTGTATTCCGAAGAAGGTTGGTTTGTCATGATTGCTTTATACAACACAAAAAAAGTGTGCATCGTACAATTCATTTTGTACAATATTCATTCAGGTGAAAAATTTCATTATGAGAAAAAGGTACTTCCCGGTTCTTTAAAAATTCCAAATGGTTTAATCGATACTGAAGCGAAGCACATATCAAAAGGATTTGATTTTTCAATTCAACACAACATTGAAAAACAAAAATTGACAATTGATGTGAAGCTAAAAGGAAGGAAAGGACTACCGGACCTGAGCGCTCAATTACATGGTTTGCATAATTGTGACCGTTATACCCCTTGTGTTGTTTGTTTGCCTTTAACATCAAAAAAAGGCATGTATAGTCATAAGTGCCTGATGCCGTTGGAGGGTCTAATCGAATTAGGAACGCAAAAAATAGTTTTTAGTAAAGAATCAAGTAGCTTAATTCTTGACGATCATAAAGGATACTATCCATATAACACCAGATACGATTGGGCAACGGCTTTGGGCTTTGATGCTGAAGGTCGACGGTATGGATTGAATTTGACTAATAACCAAGTTCAAAATCAAGAGGACTTTAACGAAAATTGTTTCTGGATAGATGGGGAAATGATACCGTTGCCTCCGGTGAAATTTTTTCGTCCAAACGGCGTAAAAGAAAATTGGATAATTAAAGATAAGAATGGCAAAGTTGATTTGCTTTTTTCGCCAGAAATTAACAACAGTGTTCAGCTCAATTTAATCTTCTTGTCTTCAAATTATCATGGACCTTACGGAAAGTTCAATGGTCACATCACTAGTGATGATGGACGCCTTTTTAATTTGGACAATACTTTTGGAATGGGAGAGAAGTTTTTCTTAAGAAGCTAATATCGTTACTGCTTACCGCAATTGGACTATTTTTTAGTAGGTTCTAGTCTTTGAATTTCTTTTTTCTGAATAGGAAGTCGCACATTTCTTTTAAATGATAGCGGTACAATATTGGTTGTGACGTATTGGCCATTATTGAGGCTCTTGACAGTGATTTGAATAAATATATGGTCTGTTGCATAGAGGTGCAACACTACAAATTCATACCACACTTTTTGTGTCGTTTCATTTTCAGTTAATTCCTGATTCCATCTAAAACCGGTGTATTCACTGCTAAATTCATTCCTTGAATCTTTACTTCTCAATTCAGTAAAACGGTTGAGTTTTACCATCGGCATTGTTGGTGGTGCAACTGTGGCAAATCTATCTGATTTGTACAACGATATAAAGTTAAGGCCGATTAAAAATCCCACAGATTTGAAAGCAATACAAGTATCATTATTCATTATGCTAACCTTGGCATTTCCTTTTAGCCCATAGTGCATCTTGTTTCTTAGTAATAAGAATTCTTGATATTCGGATTCAGATATTCCCAAATTTCTGTGATAGGGCAAATCGCTGCCTTTTTTGATGGTTTTTGAAAATTCCGTATACCAGTCTAGATTATTTTTAATTGAGTCTTGAATAATTTTTTCAAGTTGTTGTGCTTTTTCGTTTGGTTTAATGACAAGAATATCTGCTGAATATTGTCCATTAATGAACCAATGATTTAATGAATCCACAAAAGCCGGAACTTGTTGAGAATAGCTAATAAGGCTGAATAAAATACTGGTTATAAGCAATATTGATTTCATTTTGTAAAATTAGAACAATGGCATTATTATTCAAGTCTAAACCCTTAAAAATTCAGTTTCATTCAAAAATCACGCGTATTCCGTGGCGCGACATGAATGGAATAATATAAGTTTGTACCATGAGTTTTAAGCCGTCGCATGAAATAGTAATTAAGGCGGAATATACCTTGTCATCGAATATCCATAACAGGCGGCATAAGTGCCACGTTGCGGCTAATGGTGAATTACTTGTTTCCAAACAAGAACTACAAATTTACAACTACCTGTTAGAGCATGCCCATATTCATGTAGAATATGAAGCGCCTTACCGTGGTAGCGATAAAACATTGTTCCCTGATTTTACTGTTCTTAATCTAACCAATAATGCCATTTATATATGGGAGCATTTGGGCATGACGAATTCTGATAAATATTTGGATCAGATTCCAGCCAAATTATCTTGGTATGCTGAAAATGGCTTGCGATCTATAGAGCAGGGGGGGAATTTAATTTTAACCTTTTACAAAGAACGAACCTTTTTTAAGGACATAGAAGAAGTCGTCAAAAAGCTCATCAGTTAGCTAAATGCTGTCTCTTAATTCTTTGGTTAAAAAATGAGCAGAATCAACATTGATTTCTGGGTGGTTTCGAGATGGGACTTCCAGGTCCAAAACAATTTCGTCCCAATCTTTTAATTTTTCTTTTGGATTACGATTATTACAAGAAATGAATAACATTGTGCTCAAAGTCAGGAAGACAAATTTCATGATATTATTGATTTAAAAATGTTGCAAGCATTTTATGAAAATGATGTACCCCTTGCTCTCTATCCGGAGAAAAACGACCAGCTTTGTAAAAGTTAGAGCGAATTCCTTTTTGCACACTTTCGACAACAAATTCATCTTCTCTTTCTACTTTATCTAAAATTGCTCCAGCACCACCGTCAATTTTGCTGGAGTCATGCACATAGGTGATGAATTGTACTTTCGTTTTATCTAATCCAATGGGCTTAACAATATTTATACTCAAGCCCCAAGGATAAAAATTAAACATCATATTTGGGAAAACCCAGTAATAGTAGGCTGCTACGTTTTTACCTGAGTCTGGATGATCCGGTGGCAATGTAAATGACTCGACTCCATCTTCTGCATAACCAATTTGCAAACTCATATAGTCCTCTAAAATAGTAGTATAAGTTCCATAATCCAGTGTTTGGTTGAGGTCATTATGAACGAATGGAATATGAAAACCTTCTAAATAGTTGTCGCAATACAGCGCCCAATGAGCATGCACCAGATACTCTCTTGATAAAAGTCGATCTTCTTTGAACTCATTTAGAGGAAGAAAACCCACTCTTTCATTTATCTTATCGATAACGTTCTTTAACTCAAAAGAAGGTGCTAACCCTGCAAACAGAAAGGGACCCCATTCTGCCATTTTAAATCGATGCAAATCATCACAAGGTCTGGGGAAATTTTTAGTTTTCGTGAACTCAGGCATAAATTCGAATTCTCCAGATAGATTAAATCGTCTGCCGTGATACATACAAGATAAATTTCTTGTTTTTCCGCTCTGTTGCACAACGATATTACCGCGATGTGTGCAGACATTACTTAAACAGATAATCTCATTGTCATTAGTTCTAACTACCGCAAGAGGTTCAGTCAAATAACCTTCTAAAAGAATAAAAGGGTGGGCATATCCTTCAAACGGAACTAAATCTTTAGATCCAACCCATTGCCATGATTTCAAGAAAACTTTTTCCTTGATGAGCTGAAATATTTTCTCACTTTTATAAAATTGAGCCGGAAGCGTTTCTGCTTCTGCTATATTTGGATGAATATTGAATTGATTATTCATGAATGATTACCTTACTTATTATTCCAAATATAACGAAGTCTTTACATTTTAATGATTCAGAAAACAAAGAAGATAGGTTTAGTAGCAAGCTCTGCCCTTGTTGTTGGTAATATGGTTGGTTCAGGAGTATTTATGCTTCCTGCCGCACTTGCGGTTTATGGTGATTTAAGTTTGTGGGGCTGGGGACTGGCTGCTTTTGGGGCGTTAGTGCTGGCTTTCGTTTTCAGTACTCTTGGCAAACACCTAAGTGGTGGTAGCGGTGGACCTTATCGATATACGATTAGCACACTTGGAGAATTTGCTGGCTTTTTTGTCGCTTGGGGATATTGGATATCTGTTTGGTGCACGAATGCTGCCATTGCGATTGCATTTGTTGGTTACTTGTCTGTTTTTGTGCCAGAATTAGAAGACAACAGAGTTTTTGCTGCTTTCATGGGTTTGTCTGCAATTTGGTTTTTTACTTGGATCAATTCAAGAGGTGTTAAGACAACGGGCGCCGTTCAAATAGTAACGGTTATATTGAAAATAGTTCCTTTAATTTTAGTAGCAATTGGAGGGATGTTTTTTATCAATGTTAATTATCTGTTCACAGCTGCGATTCATTCAGAGGGTTCTTCTGATATTCAAATGATTATTGCGGCTGGAACGTTGGTGTTTTTTGCTTTTCAGGGAATGGAGTCTGCGACTATTCCAGCAGAAAAAATAAAAAAGCCAAAACGGAATGTGCCAATCGCGACAATGGCTGGGATTTTTATTGCAATCGTCGTGTACATGAGTAGTTATATTTCTGTGGCTGGGGTAATTTCTCCAGAAGTTTTGAGTAAAAGTAGTGCCCCATTTGCTGATGCAGGTGCTATCATATACGGCGATGCTGCTAGGTATTGGATTGCACTTGGGGCTATTATATCAACATTAGGAGCATTGAATGGTTGGGTACTCATTCAGGGGGAGGTGCCGGCATCAATAGCAAGAGACAACCTGTTTCCTAAATTGTTTACCAAAGAGAATAAGCGTGAAGTGCCCATTTTGGGTATAGCCATATCCAGTGTATTGGCGTCTGTTTTAATGATGATGAATTACGCCCAGGGGCTTGCTGAAACGTTTAAATTTATCATTCTGCTTTCCACTTTTAGTGTTTTACTTCCTTATCTAATGGCTAATGTGTCCTTAGTTTTAATAAGCATTCGGCTAAAACTGAAATGGAAATGGGGTTTTATACTTTTAGCAACTATCGGATTCTTATTTTCGGTTTTGGCGATTTATGGATGTGGTCAAGAGGCCTTTTATTATGGTATATTGTTATTGTTGGCTGGCCTCCCAATTTATCTTTGGATGATTAGGCACAAAAAAAATGATAAATTCAAACCTAGATAAATACCTAATCAGCTTGATTAATTCCAACCGCAAAATTTTTAAATTTGCACTATGAAAATAATCGCATCGGGTCTAGTTATTATACTTCTTTGTGCTTCTTGTGCTAAAAGAAGGGCAGAAAAGCAAGCGGAAAAGGATGAACAAATCATTCAAGAGTATTTGCAAAATATGGGATTAACCTCCTCTAAGACGGACGAAGGATTGCACTACATCATTAGCCAGCAAGGAACAGGAGAATTCCCTAATTCAATATCTAATGTTACGGTTGCCTATAAGGGGTATTATACTGATGGAAGTGTTTTTGATGAAAGTACAACTTCGGGTGTCACCTTTAATTTGCAAAATGTCATTGAGGGTTGGACAATAGGAATTCCTAAATATAGAGAAGGGGGAAACGGTATTCTATTGATCCCTTCGGCCTTGGCTTATGGCACATCCGGTTCGGGAAGTGTTCCTGGCAATACCGTGCTTATATTTGATGTTCACCTCATTGCCATTCCATAATTGTAATTGCAATCAATTTAGAAAGATAATTGATGAAGCCAGCAACCATCCATGAGCTAAGCAAAGACCTTGAAAATAGAACCAATACCGAATTAATTGCCCTTGTTTTAAGAATGGCAAAATTCAAGAAAGAAAACAAGGAGCTTCTAACGTATTTGCTCAGGCAGTCAGATAATGAGACTCTATATGTTGAACAGCTAAAACAAGAGATTAGTAGCCAATTTTTATTAATCAATACATCCAGTACGTATTTTGCAAAAAAGGGATTGCGAAAAGTACTGCGCTACATGGATCGTTTTGTCCGATATTCAGGTAACAAAGAGTCCGAGGTTGATTTACGTATTCATTATTGTATCGAATTGAAAAATTCCGATGTTAGGATGGATAGAAGTGTGTTGATAACCAATTTGTACAATCGGCAGATAGATAAAATTACAAAGGGGATTGCAGTTCTGCATGAAGATTTGAGGTTTGACTTCTTACAAACCATGAAAGCAAGCGATCTATAATCGTAATCTAGAATAAATTTCGATAAGGTTTCTATGGTGTTTGTCGACAGATGTCGGCAAAATTCAACTTTCCAATATTGTCACTATTTAGTGTGCTTTTTAAGAATTCTATATCTTATATTGCAATGCATTACAGTAAACTCAATCCAACAAAATGAAAAAATTAACCACAACATTATTTTCTTTTGCCCTTATTCTATTCTTTTACCAAGCAGATTATGCTCAATTAAATATCAATCAATTGGGATATATTGATTTGTATTCAATGCATGGTAATCATGATTTAAATGATGTGTGGGGGTACGTTGACGGTGCAGGTGAAGAATATGCCATTGTAGGTTTAGAAAATGGAACTTCTGTGTGTCACGTAACTAATCCTGCTACGGCGTCAGAAGTTTTTTTTGAAAATGGAATGAATTCCATTTGGAGGGACATGAAGGTTTGGAATGACCATGCATTTATTACCACTGAAGCCAATAATGGTTTGCTGGTCATAGACCTATCAACTTTAGCAGGAGGGGCTTCAGTATCATTAAATACATCCTATTATTATGGTCCAAGTGGCAATAACTGGGAATCTGCACATAATTTATTTATTGATGAAAATGGTGTTTGCTACATTTTTGGTGCTAACAGAGATAATGGAGGTTGTATTATGTTAGACGTTACAGACCCTACTAACATTATTGAACTCGGTGAAATTGAAGATTGGTATGTTCACGATGGCGTCTGTAAAAACGATACGCTTTATTTGGCCCACATCAATGACGGATTTATGTCAATATGGGATGTCGCTGATAAAACGAATCCCATTTTATTAGGTTCTTCGCCATCACCAGGAAACTTTACGCATAACTTGTGGTTTTCAGATGATTTGAATTACATCTATACGACAGATGAAATAACGAATGGTTATATCGGTGAGTATAACATTTCGGATCCAGCTAATATTTATGAAACAGATCGAATTCAATCATCACCGGGCATGGACGTAATCCCTCATAATGCACATTTTTTAAATGATTATATCGTTACATCTTACTACCGGGATGGAATTACGATTCATGATGTTTCTAATAAGGGAAACATGGTAGAGGTAGGTAATTTTGATACTTCTCCGGCTTTTTCTGGTGACGGTTTTAATGGTTGTTGGGGTGCCTATCCATGGCTTCCTTCAGGAAACATACTAGCATCTGATATTGAAAATGGACTTTACATTCTTGGCCCAACCTATCAACGGGGTTGTTTTTTAGAAGGAAATGTTACGGATGTAATTACAACTGCACCAATTAACGATGTGCAGGTTGAATTAATGACTACATCAGTTTCTGACAATAGTGATATTGTTGGTAATTATGCCGCCGGTTATCATGCGGCTGGCACTTACGACGTTATTTACTCACATCCAGGATATTTTCCAGATACTGCTTTTGGTGTAGTTTTGTCTAATGGTGTCACAACGGTTCAAGACATGGCACTTATTCCCATTGTTCCTGTAAATATTTCTGGTAATGTTTCAGAGCAGGTTTTAGGAAGTAATATACCTGGCGCAATTGTTCAAATTCAGAATACAGACTTCACCTACTCAACGACAACAGATGGCTCGGGAAATTTCATAATAAATTCTGTTATACCGGGAGAGTATCAAGTTACTGTGGGTTTATGGGGTTATGTCACTACATGCGAAACATATGTTTTTAATGCGGCGAGCGCTTCGGCAAGTTTTCAACTTGCTTCAGGTTATGCAGACGACTTTGCCCTCGATTTAGGTTGGGTAGAATCATCAACGGCTGCAACGGGATTGTTTGAACGGGCAGATCCCGTTGAAATTTCGAGTGGTGGAGGAGTTACTGTTCCTGAGGATGATTTAACTGGAGATTGTGGGGGCTTGTGTTATGTCACAGGTAACGGAGCTTCTTCGGCTGGGGCAGATGATGTTGATGGCGGTGACACGCAAATTACATCACCTACGATGGACTTGGCTATGAACTATGTTAATCCATACTTGAATTTTAGTCGATTTTGGGATAATTCAGGAGGGGCAGGAGGTAGTTCTAGGAATGATAGCCTGACTGTTAGTATCAATGATGGTACCAACGATTACATTATCGCATATTATACTGAAGATGATAACGATAATTCATGGACACCTTTGACCTACCGAATTAGAGATTTTGTAGCACTAACTTCAACAATGACAATTACTTTCCACACTGAAGATGTAGGCGCTGGTCATTTAGTTGAGGCATCGATTGATGGATTCTTAATTTCCGATAGTGCAACCACCTTTCTTGAAGAGGATTTTTCAGACGAATTATTGTTGTATCCCAATCCCAGTAATGGAAATTTCACCATCGAATCGAGTTTGTACCCGATACTGAAAATGGAAATATATACGATTGCTGGGCGACTTATTGATGCGAGAAATATACAAGCTAAAACAATCAATTATGAATTGCCTGTATCTTCAGGTGTCTATTTGGTTAGACTTAGCTTAGATAATGGGTCTGTTGTGTCAAAAAGGTTAATAAAAGAATAAGGTTACTTGTCAACAAATCTTGTTAGCGTATCGTTTTCACCGTTGGGTTAAGTTAAGCCATAACTGCTTCTTCCACAATGGAAAATCTGTTGGTTACCCTGAATCGGTTAAAAATAAACCCTCCAAAGATCAGTGCGAGTGCGAATACTCCATACAAGAAGGTTGGTTGGGGTCGTTCCAAATTTTCTAGAGAGAATCCAGATTAACCTGAGCGGTGGTAACCACCAGTATTAGAAGTAGTATGAAGATGAATATTTTTAATGAATTCATTTAATTCCTTGCCACATTTTAGCTAAATATAACCATTAGCTACCTATGGGTTCTAGGACATGTTGCAGCCGGCATTTTTTATTCAATTTTCACTCCGATCACGCATACATCATCGATCTGTTCCAATTCTCCTTTCCATTTCTCGAAAGATTCATCGATAAATATTTTCTGTTCACGCATTGATCTGTCTTGGATTGAGAGAAGCAGCTTTTTGAAATTGGCTGACTTTAGCTTTTTCCCCTTATCACCTCCGAATTGGTCCGAAAAGCCATCGGAAAAAATGTAGATGGTATCACCGGTTCTAAGCTCTTTTTTGTGCGTGGTATAAGGCGCATTTGTCTCATACATGCCTATTGGTTGTTTGTCGCCCTTAATTTCTTCTATTTCGTTAGCTCCTTTTCGGCAGATCCAAAGGGGGTTGTAAGCACCCGAGTAGCTAAGTTTATTGCCATCTAACGAGCAAAAGGCAATGTCCATACCATCCAGTACATCTTCATCTGACTTTTCAAATTCTTCAATCACGATATCTCTGGTTTTATTCAGGATCTGCCCCGGGTCAGTGAGTTGATACTCCCTCACAGAACGATTCAAAGCATTGTTGCATACCACCGAGATCAGTGCTCCGGGAATTCCGTGTCCTGTGCAATCTGCAACGGCAAAAAGAATGATGGAACCCACATTTTCGAGCCAGTAGAAATCACCGGCAATGATGTCTTTTGGCTTGTATAGAATAAAACTGTCAGTTAAGAACTCTTTCACAACCCTGTCTGTAGGAAGTATGGCTTTTTGAATGCGAAAGGCCGAATTTATCGAATCTGTTATTTCTTGGTTCTTTTCCTCCAAAATATCCCGCTGAAGTACGATCTTTTCATTTTTTTGAACGATTAGGCGATTTGTTTTTCTCTTATTTAAAATGTGGTAAACAGATACTAAGAGAACAACAAGTGAAAGGGTGAGTGATATGATTAAGATGAGCCTTTTTTGTTTCTCCTTGTCGACCGTCCTGGAATGGCTCATTTTTAAGGCTTGTTCTTTGTTGAAGAATTTTAAACTATCAATTACTCGTTTCTTCTCAAAATCAAAGTTCAGCCTCAATTGTGTTACTTCCTCAATATTGCTTTCATTCAGAATGGAATCTTCCAGGTCTTCCATCAATTTGTTGTAGGTCAACGCTTGTTTGAAATCTCTTAACCCTTCATAAGCGTGTGAAAGACACATAAAACACATCTGCTTAGAATAATAGCCGGATGCATTTTCTACCATTTCACGAGACTTTGTGCAATTTTCGACCGCTTGCCGGTACATTTTTTGCTTGTTGAATACAATCCCGATATTGGTGTAAATGGATGTGAGCCCTTGTATATCATTGCTTTCTGTTGCGCTTACCGAGGCTTCTTCGTAATACTTTAAGGCACTATCCAGCTCATTCATTATGTCATAAATGGCACCTATATCCAGAAGAACTGTGGTCAGAAAGTACGGGTTTTTCTCAGCAATCGGCATTTCTATAAGAGGAAGTAATTGTTCAAGGGCTTTTTCGTACTCCTTTAGTTCCCGTAGCAGAAATGAATAATTTAATAGTAGCTCAGAAAGTCTTTGTTTATCACTTATTTCTTTGCAAATTCGAATCCCTTCCTCTAGAGCTAATTTCCCTTCATGGTAATTTTCAAGCTCGAGATAAACCTGCGCGATGTTGTTTTTTGCACCAGCGATTTCTCTTTTTAATTGAATCTTTTCATAATACTCAAGGGACCTCAAATAATGCTCCAAAGAGGCATTGAATTCTCCCTTATCAAAATAACATACTCCAAGCGTGTTGTTTGAATATGCCGTCCATTTTTTATCCGGGATTCTTTGGACAAAATCATACTGGGTCAATGCATAGTGAATCGCAGTATCTGTGTTGATATACATGTATTCCCACACGACATCTTCAAGAGCAAGTGCCCTTGCAGTGTCTGCGAGTTCTGTATCATAAAAATCGCTAAGTCTTTCCTTTATGTTTACTTGCGACCCGCAGGTAAGGCATACAAACAAAGAGAGTATTATTGAAAGTAGAAATTTCAATAGGTTGTTTTGTTTTAAAGATAGTACCATTTGCGCTGAAATTGCAACTCAAGATAATCAGTTTGAGCCTTTGACTTCTTCAGTCTGCAACAATCTCTGCTGGAAAGTTAGGGTTGATATGCCACTTAGATAGCTTATTAATTGTACTAAGTGCAGACTGGAAAATTTAAATTAATTCTTCACTGCACCTAATTGTTCGGGCTTTTTATTTCGTTTAACCATGAAATTGATAGGCTCAATATTCTACATGAACTACTAGAATATTTGCTATATTCACTTGAATATAACCAGATTTAAAAGTGCTATTTTTAAATTGAGAAGTGGTTTTCAAGGAAATCAAAATTTATTGGTGTGAAACACGTTGTAATTATTGGAAATGGAATAGCAGGCATAACTGCTGCTAGGCATATCCGAAAAAAAAGCGACTTCAAAATAACGGTTATATCTGGAGAAACTGATTATTTTTTTTCCCGAACAGCTTTGATGTATGTCTTTATGGGGCACATGAAATTTGAGCACACCAAGCCATATGAAGATTGGTTTTGGAAAAAAAACCGCATTAACCTCTTAAAAGATTGGGTCATTGATGTTGATTTCGCACTAAAAAAGTTGGTTTGTCAATCCGGTTGTAATATTGAATACGATGATTTGATTTTAGCATTGGGATCCAGGCCTAATAGGTTTGGTTGGAAGGGACAAGACTTGAAAGGAGTTCAAGGGTTGTATTCTTATCAGGATCTTGAGCTTATGGAGGAAAATACGACCGAACATGCAGTGACCAGAGCAGTTATAGTTGGTGGTGGTTTGATTGGAGTTGAAATGGCTGAAATGCTCTTGACAAGAAATATTTCGGTCACATTTTTAGTGAGAGAAGGTCGATTTTGGGGAAATGTACTTCCCGCTGAAGAGGGTGCTATTGTAGAAAGGCACATGAAAGAGCATTGTGTCGAATTGCAATTTAATTCTGAATTAGAGGAAATTGTATCAGATGACAAGGGTCGTGTGAAGAGTATTCGCACTAAAGCGGGAGAAGAAATCTCGTGTCAATTCGTTGGTTTGACCGCAGGAGTATCTCCCAATATTGCTTTCTTAAAAGAATCTGAATTGGAAACACAGCGTGGAGTTGTGGTAAATAAGTTCCTTGAAACCAATCAGCCCAATGTATATGCTATTGGTGATTGTGCACAAAATACGGAGCCCGTTGAGGGCAGAAGATCTTTGGAACAAGTGTGGTATACGGGTAGAATGATGGGTGAAACTGTTGCGAATAGCATTTGCAAAGAAAAAACAGCCTACAATCCAGGGATATGGTTCAATTCTGCTAAGTTTTTTGACATAGAATACCAAACATATGGAACTGTATTGCCTGATTTGCAATTAGGGGAACGCGCCTTTTACTGGGAAGATAAAACAGGCAAGATCTGTGTTAAAATTGTCTATGATGAATCGACAAATGTTGTAAAAGGGGTAAATACATTTGGCATTAGAATGCGACATCAAGTTTGGAATCGTTGGCTACATGAAAAAAAGTCAATTCTATACGTTCTGGAACACCTGAAAGACGCGAATTTTGATACTGAATTTTATAAGAAATACGAGAAAGACATTGTTGATAAATTCAATGCTGAAAATGCTACTTCCATTGTGCTGAAACGAAGGAATTGGCATCGAATTTTAGGTGCTGGATAAATGAAGAGTATTAGAAATATTGGTTTAGGGTTATTCCTCAGTGGATTTTCGATTTTTATTGCGTCACTTTTTATTGGTAAATATTCGATTTCGGAAGAACGTTTAAGCAACCTTTATGATTCTACGGAAGAAATAGATAAGGGGGATACGATTGTTGCCAGCCTCACAAAAGCTGCGTCGGAAATGGGCTTAATAAATAAAGAATTTTCCAGTCAATTTACTTTCTCTAGTACCCTAGCTGAGCTATTTAAAAAATCAAACGAATCCATAGCGACTCAATTTATTCTTGATGAAGGAATAACTGAAGAAGAAATGAAAGGTTTAATCCAGATTTCTATTGAGTCGAACAGCGTTGTTTACAGTGAGTCTTTAGTGTCTGTTATTTTTCCAGAAAACAAAACGAAACAAAAATTACTAATAGATAATACAAGCTGGATGTTCGTAGAGAATAAAGAATATGAAAACACAGCTGATTTTAAAAATGATTTAGGCAATAAAGTTAATGAGATCAACGGTAAGCTAGGACAAGAATATTTCATTTGGGATAACAAATATTCTCGATTTGATTTCGTAAAAGCTTCATTATTTGGCCCTGTTCACGATAATAAAGGGTTGTTTTTATTGCTGACATTTGGTCTGTGCATTATTGGGTCATTGATGTATATCCTTCCTGGTGTCGTTTTAATGGGCGGTCCAGGAATTAAAAATGATGGAATTTATCATGACGCATCCACAAATAGAGGTTGGATTGGAATACTTGCTTTTGGTTTTTTATTTTTCTTCTACATACTCCTGTATTTCTACCCATGGTTGATTGTGAACTGGACGAGTATTGTTGATCCCATTAAAGGACTATTTGTGGAGGGAGCTGTTGCATCTCAGTGGTTTCTATATGGACTATTGTATTGTGTTGCTATGATTGTCATGGGTATTAGAATGTTTGTTAAATACCGAAACAATCGATACCAAATTATTCGAACCTCCAGTGTTTTGTTTTTTCAAATCGTTTTTGCTTTTCTGCTAGTGGAAATTCTCCCCTTATTCGATTTGCCTGCGATGGATTTGAAAAATGCATGGCCATTGGATTTTGACATGTTTTTTGATTGGAATGTGAAAGGGCATTTAGATGCTGGAACAGTAGGTATTTTCATGTTTGTTTGGGGAATCGTGTTCAGTGTAATTGTTATTCCAGTAATGGTCTATTTTTATGGCAAACGCTGGTATTGTTCATGGGTTTGTGGCTGTGGTGGTTTGGCAGAAACATTAGGTGATCCGTATCGTCAATTATCCGATAAGAGACTTATTGCATGGAAAATCGAAAGATGGATGATTTATAGCGTATTGGTATTCGCGGTTATCATGACCATTTTTACAGGCTACCACTCGTACAATGAAGTAATTAATCCCGATATGGTAGGAAGTAAAGATGTCCTTTTTGGACTTTCGGCTTACAATATTCGAGAGTGGTATGGCTTTTTAATCGGCTCTATATTCGCAGGAGTAATCGGAACTGGATTTTATCCCATATTAGGTAACCGGGCTTGGTGCCGTTTTGGATGTCCATTGGCAGCTTATATGGGTTTAGTTCAGCGATTTAAATCAAGGTTTAGGATTACCACAAATGGTGGGCAGTGTATTTCTTGTGGAAATTGCTCAACATATTGCGAACAAGGAATAGATGTGAGGGCTTACGCACAAAAAGGACAGAATATTGTTCGATCCTCTTGTGTTGGATGCGGTGTTTGTTCCGCGGTTTGTCCAAGAGGGGTGTTGAAACTTGAGAATGGCACGAATGACAATTGGAGCAGGGTAGAGGAACCCGTAATTATTATAGGTAATGACGGAATGCTTGAAGTTACACGCAATGCTCCTGAGGTAGCCGAACAATAGGATATGGTTGTTGATGTCATAATTCCTGCGTTTAATGAAGAAGCGTCTGTTGCTTTAGTTATACAAGACTTACCTGATTTGGTTAGAGAAATTATTGTCGTTGATAACAATTCTATTGATGCTACTGCCGCTCGTGCTAAAGAAGCAGGTGCCACGGTAATTGAACAGCGCCTGCAGGGGTATGGGAATGCCTGTCTAAAAGGAATAGCATATGTTTCGTTAAAGAATAATCCGCCGGATATTGTCGTTTTTCTAGATGCAGATTATTCTGATCACCCCATAGAATTATTGGATTTAATAAAACCCATTCATTATGAAAATGCTGATCTTGTTATTGGATCCAGAGCCTTAGGGCAAAGAGAAAGAGGCTCGATGCTTCCTCAACAGCGATTTGGAAATTGGTTAGCTACGGTATTAGTGAAAATAGTTTATGGTAAGAAGATATCAGATTTAGGTCCATTCAGAGCCGTTGACTTTAAAAAGCTGCTCGAACTAGACATGCAAGATAAAACGTATGGTTGGACCATTGAGATGCAATTGAAGGCCATCAAACAGAATTATAACTACCGTGAAGTCCCTGTAAGTTATAGAAAGCGAATCGGTGTGTCTAAGATTACAGGAACAGTAAAAGGCACTATCTTAGCAGGTGTTAAAATTATTGGTACAATCATCAAATTGCGATAACGAATCTAGACCATGGCAGTATTGTTCGTAGGCGTTTATGTATTTTTTCTCTCTTTCATATTGCTGTACAGCTTGATGGAATTAAATCTGTTGTTTATTTACCTGTTCAAGTCAGAAAATCGGGTAGATTCTGAGATGAATGAGCGGCCCTATGTTACAATTCAATTACCGGTATACAATGAAATGTATGTAGTTGAACGATTGATTGATTCAATTTGTAAACTTAATTATCCAAAAAATCGAATGGAGATTCAGGTTTTGGATGATAGCTCAGATGAAACAGTAGCCTTAGTCAAAGCAAAAGTAAATTATTGGAAGGAGCAGGGCGTTCAGATAGAACAGCTAATTCGGCCAACTAGAAGCGGTTTTAAAGCGGGAGCATTAGCTTTTGGATTAGAAACTGCCAAAGGAGAATTCATCGCTATTTTCGATGCAGATTTCGATCCTGAAGCTGAATTTCTGAATAGAACCTTGTGCTATTTTAAAAATGAGAAGGTGGGCGTGGTACAAACGAGATGGAAACACATGAATAAAAATTATTCGTTGCTAACCAAGCTACAAGCATTTGCATTAGATGCTCATTTTACAATAGAACAAACAGGCAGAAACAAAGGGGGGCATTTCATTAACTTCAATGGTACTGCTGGTATTTGGAGAAGAAGGTGTATTGATGATGCTGGAGGTTGGGAAGCAGATACGTTAACCGAAGATTTAGATTTAAGCTATCGAGCGCAAATGAGGGGTTGGAAGTTTCAATATTTAGAAGAAGTAGAGTCGCCGGCAGAACTTCCTGTAACGATGAGTGCCTTAAAAAACCAACAATTTCGATGGGCTAAAGGTGCTGCAGAATGTGCTAAAAAGAATTTAGGTAAGATGCTTTTAAAAAGAGGGCTTGGTTTTACTACTAAGGTAATGGCTATATTTCACCTGTTAAACAGCTTTTTATACATCTGCATCATAATGCTGGCATTTATGAGTGTTCCTTTAATGTATATTGTTAGCAATCATCCTGAATATGCCAGTGTATACGATAGTTTGCAAGTTTTCTTCATCAGTACCGTAATATTGGGATTAGTCTACTATGTGGGTTCTACCCTGAAAACGGAAAACAGGCTAAAAGACTCTGTGAAATTTATATTGTATTACTTCATTTTTTTGAGTGTTTCAATGAGTTTGTCATTATACAATACTATTGGGGTCATCGAAGGATATCTAGGAAGGAAATCTCCTTTTGTACGAACTCCTAAATTCAATATTAGTCATGTTAATAATAGTAATTGGAAGGAAAACAAGTACTTAGGGAGTATTAAACGACTGAGTGTTCTTACTTGGCTAGAAGCGCTGGTAATAGTGTACTTCTCTTTTGGGTTTATTACTTCGATCCAACTTGGCCCTCTTTCTTTCGCCCCTTTTTATGCGATGCTTATTTTTGGATTTAGCTACTCGTTGTTTCTAACGATTCGACATACTAGATATGCAAAGTAAAACGAATTACGCTCTATCCTTGTTCTTAATTCTTCCAATTGTTTTCATTGGTTATTGGATAGATCGGCATGAGAGCGTTTGGTTGTTGAGTTGTTTCGCCATTTCTTTTGCAGGATATATCACCTTGTTAAGGTCAAAAAAATGCACTTTAAAAGAACTGTTAGTCATTGGGATTCTTGTCAGGTTGTTTTTACTGGGTGCTACGCCAAAGCTTTCCGATGATTATTACCGATTTGCTTTTGATGGGCATTTGACTATATCCGGTGAGAACCCATATACGGTTCTGCCAATCGAAATTGAAGAACGCTCTGATTTTGAAACGAGTTTAGTAAACAAAATGAATTCACCTCAATACTACTCTGTTTACCCACCAATTAATCAAATATTTTTCAGTTTGCCGTCTTTTTTTTCGGGTGAAGATTTGATTATTTACACCTTAGTTTTGAGGTTGCTAATTGTCTTGTTTGAAATATTAATGGCCTTGCTACTGCTGAAGTTGCTGCAATTCTTTGATAAAGACCTGCAGCTATTCGCTCTTTATTTCCTTAACCCATTAGTTATTGTTGAGCTAACTGGTAATCTGCATTTTGAGGGTGTGACCATGTTCTTTTTTTTATTGTCTATTTTCTTTCTGGTAACAGGTAGAAATGTGCGCTCAGGAATCGTATACGCAATTGCCGTAGGTACGAAGTTAATTCCTCTTCTTTTCCTTCCTTTTTTCATCAAGCGACTAAAGCGCCAATCGATAGGCTATTTTGTTACTGTAGTATTGATGACACTTATTTTATTTATTCCCTTTGTAGACGAGAAGTTATTGGGGAACATAGTCAGCAGTGTTGATTTGTATTTTCATAAATTCATGTTTAATGGCTCCTTATTTTATGTAATGAATATTTTCTTGCATCAGTTTACAGGGTTTGAATATAATTTACATTTATTAGGTGATTTTACTCCTTTTATTGTACTATTCGCTGTGCTGTTAATGGCTGTGCTTGAGAAAAATAAGGGGTGGTTAGCGCTCTTTAAATCAGTGCTTTTTTCTTTGCTTATTTATTATTCAATTGCTTCTATTGTGCATCCTTGGTATGTAATCAATTTAATGGTAGTGGCATTATTCACAAATTATCGCTTTCCTTATGTTTGGTCTGCGTTGGTCTTATTGAGCTATGTTGCTTATAAAGGGGATGGCCTGGTAATGGAATCTACGGCTTTATTAATCGTTGAATACGTGATACTCTCAGTTGTGATTGGTTTCGAATTGATTCGAGAACACAGGAGGAAAGTTGATGGACCACATATGGTCGGAATTAGCACGAAAACTTTACACCAATAACAAGAACATCATCTACTTGTTCTATATCACCCATCCAGGAAGTGAACGATTTTTCTAATTCTTGATGTTGCTGGTCCATGTTTTTGGCTTGAATCTCAATGAGTAGCTTTTTGAATTTGCCATACATGAATTTTTTTCCTTTCGGGCCGCCAAATTGATCCGGAAACCCATCGGAAAATGAATAGATTGTGTCGCCATCTAGTAATTCAAACTCGACATTATTGAATTTCAGATGATTGTTGTCGTCATATGCGCCAATAGGCCGTTTGTCTCCTTTGATTTCGATTAACTCTTGGTTTCGAATAATATACACGGGATTTTTCGCCCCAGAATAGATGAGTTTTCTATTTGCCTGGTCGATAGCACAAAGAGCTATATCCATGCCATCGCGAATGGTTTCTTCTTTATATTCAGAATGAAAGGTTTCTAAAATTCCCTTATTTAAAAAGTCAAGTGCCTCCGCAGGGGAATTCACTGATTCGTCAAATTTTCCCAGCCTTAAAAAATTTTGACCAACAATGTGGACGAGGGCTCCAGGTACACCGTGCCCGGTGCAATCACCTGCGGCATAGACAATGATTTTATGACCGTTTTTTGGTACAACCTCTTCAATCCAGAAAAAGTCACCAGAAACGATGTCACGCGGCTTGAACAAAACAAAAGAATTCGGAAGCAGCGCTTTGAATTTCTTAAGGCTCGGCAGTACCGCTTTTTGAATTCTTTCTGCATATTTGATACTGGCCATAATGTCTTCATTCTTTTCTTTAAGTACTTCTTTTTGTAACTCAACTTCATGGGTTCGTTCTTGCACTTGCTGTTCTAGTTTATTGTTGATGTTGGCCATGAATTCATTCTTTTCTGCCAGTTGTTCAAGTAAAAGCTTTTGTGCATCTTCTTTTTCGTTTTGGAGATGGCGGTATTTGTTCGCCATCGAAACAGAGAGCAGTGCAATTTCAATGATTGTTCCGGCTTTCAATACGTTCTCTGTAAGTGCTGGAGAATTAATGATGCTGAAGTTTCCAAGTATAAATAAAATCGCACTACCAATCAGAATCACAAAACCCAAGGTAAAGAATGGATCAATGGTGTGTTTTTTCTTTCTTAAATAAAGGTTTGAAATTAGAATCAAAAGAACCGACAAAAGGCTAAATACATTCACTAATGGATAGGCAAGTACATAAGTCCTACCTGGTATTAAAGAGGCAATTGTGATTAGACTAATAAGAATTATCGAATATTTGAATAACTGATTTAGCTTGTGGGATCTTTGCGGCAGTTTCAGATAATTTTTAGCAAATAATAATAGGAACAGGACAGTCACCCCAGCAATTAAGAGAACAAAATGTTGTGTCATGTAACCTCCAGATGTAAAGATGAACTGGTGTGTAAAACCATCTAATGAGAATTGCAGTAACCCTGAAGCGAGCACATAAAATATGTAATAAAGAAAAGTTCGATCTTTAAGTAGCACATAGAAAACAAAATAAATGAGGAATACGAAAGCAAAGATTCCGTATGTGAATCCCAGAAAAAGTTGTTCCTTTTGATTACTCTTTTCAAAAGTAGTTTTGTCCCATAAAATAAATGGCAATGAAATAATTTCGCCATCACTTTTAAGTTCTAGCCAGAAATTTTTCTGTTCACCCGGTTTTAAATAAATGGGAATGAGTGATTTTTGATGCGTGTATATTTTGTCATTAAATGGTAAGGCATCTCCAGATTTTTTTGATGTCAGCAAAGCTCCGGAATTATGGTATTCATACAAATTGACTACATTGGTGATGGGACGAGCTACTTCAAGAAATAGCTGAATTTCTTTACCCTTGCTATTGTCAATGATAAAATTAGAATGCCATGAAGAAGTGGTGAAGTCTAAGTTTTCTCTAGAATTTTTAATTTCTCTTCCTACGTAGTTATACCTGCCCTTCAGAATGTCTTCTATTGTCGAATTACCAGTAGGATCTTCATAAATGGTTAACTCGTTTGCAATCGAACGATTCAAATTGGTAGCTGCTGTAGTAATAATTGATTGTGCGAATGAATGAATGGTAAACGTTAGGGAAAGAATAAGAAAGAGCAAACTCTTGAGCATGAACGAAGATAACAATTCTTTACCCTTTACTTCTGGGATGAAAATCGTTGATGGTTTGTTTCAAGAATGTCCTGTCTAAATGGGTGTAGATTTCCGTAGTGGTGATACTTTCATGGCCCAGCATTTCTTGAATTGCCCTTAAATCTGCTCCGCCTTCTATGAGGTGCGTTGCAAAAGAATGCCTAAATGTATGTGGTGAAATGGCTTTTTGTAAGCCTGCTTTTTCGGCTAGTCGTTTGATAATGGTGAAAATCATCACTCTTGTTAATGACTTTCCACGTCGATTTAAAAATACAAAATCTTCAAAATCTGGCTGAATCGGCTGATGGATCCGAACTTGATTTAGATAGAGATAAATATAATGAATCGCTTGTTGCCCAATGGGGACTAAACGCTCTTTGTCACCTTTGCCAATTATTTTAATAAAGGCGTCTTTGAAGTAGATGTTTGAGATTT
Organism: uncultured Flavobacteriales bacterium; assembly: GCA_905480225.1. GTDB lineage: Bacteria > Bacteroidota > Bacteroidia > Flavobacteriales_D > Parvicellaceae > UBA10066. The sequence continues at coordinate 27,583 of CAJQPO010000056.1, forward strand.
TTAGATTAATTAATTCTGATACACGCAGTCCGCAACTGTATAACACTTCTAATATCGCCTTATTTCGTTCGCCTTCTGGCGTGGAACGATCAATTGTGTTGATAAGGGTATCTATTTCTTCAATGGACAATGTGTCCGGCAGTTTCCGGCCTAGTTTGGGAGCTTCGATGAGTTCTGTGGGGTCTGATTTTATTTCATTTTCAAGCAGTAAATATTTATAGAAAGCTTTTATTCCAGATAATATTCGTGCTTGTGACCTTGGGCTCAATCCCAATTGGGCAATATACTTCAGGAATAATTGAACGTCTTCCATTGTAACCTCTTTGCATGATGGCAGGTCATTCAAAGTAGCATATTGAGCAAGTTTATTGACATCACGTATATAAGCATCAATAGAGTTCGTACTGAGTGACTTCTCTAGTCTGATATAAGCTTTAAATCCGTTAATATATATGTTCCATCCCACTAAAGGTAACATACGTGAAAAAGAGGCTTTCGGTTAGCTTTCGGGCCTATTTATCATGATAATAAATAATGGGCCGAAAGATATTGACTATAATTTGTACACGGTGAGACCACTCCTGAGTTTAGGTTCTATATACGTGCTCTTTGGAGGCATTATGTTGTTAGTATCAGCAACATGCATCAAGTCTCTTACAGAAACAGGGTAGAGGCCAAATGCAATTTTTGCTAAACCGTTGTCTACTTTTTTTTGTAATCCCTTCATGCCTGTTTTGCCATTGAGGAATGAAATTCGAGAATCCGTTTTTAAATCTTTAATTCCAAGAATAGGATGTAAGATTAATTTACTCAAAATTCGAGGGTCTAAATGGTCTGTTGGATTGTCGGATGTTGGAAGTTGAATCAAATTTAATTTATACCAATTGCCCTGAAGATACATGGCAAATTCATGCTTCTTAGCAGGGCTGAATACTTTCTTCATTCGAGAAACTTCGAAGGAATTCTCTAGCATGGCGATAATTTCTTCAACAGAACGATTATTTAGGTCCGAAACCAGTCGGTTGAAATCATAAATTTTTAACGAACCTTCAGGGATTAAATAGGCCATGAAATAGCTAGAACCCAAATTTCTATTGGCGACATTATTCGCTGCTAATCGCTCATTCCCTAACAATGCTGAACTTGCACATCGATGATGGCCATCTGCAATGTATAAGTTGTTGATAGCATCAAATTGGTGAGTAAGTTCTTGAATTACCTGGGGTTGATCAATAACCCAAAGTTCATGTTTTAATGTGTCTGTACTGGTATATTCATATTCGGGTCTTTTACTCATTAAACCTTTTTGCAGCTGCATTATTTCCTTGTTCTCTTTATAGGCTAATAACACAGGTTCGGCATTGAACCCACAAACATCCAGGTACATTTTGAAGGTCTCTTCTCGAGCACTTATCGTTTCTTCGTGGATTTTTATTTTTCCCTTGTTGTATTCATCAATGGAGGCACCTACGATTAAACCAACAAATTCATGGTCATTGGCTGTTTGCCTGTACATGTAAAAAGACGGGATATCATCTTGCACAAAGATTCCTTCCTTACGAAACTGATTGAACTTATCCCTGACTTTTTCAAATCGCTCAATGGTGTTGGGTTCGGTTTTGTCTGCCTTTCTAAATTCAGGATTAATAATATGTATAAACGAATAGGGGTTATGAATTAATTTGGCCTTTAGTATTTGTTTTGTATAGGAATAGTAGGGTCGGGTTGCGACAAGATGTGCCTTATCTCTAACGGGACGAATTGCTTTGAAAGGAACTATTTTGGCACACATTGTTTGTTGTAAATTACGGTAAAGACCAAATTCAAAAAATCAATTGGTTTGATTTTTTAAGGTTATATTATTGCATGCTATTTTGAAAAATACGCTATAATTTTATCTGCTAGTTCTGTTCCTATTCGGTCTTGTGCTTCTACGGTTGCCGCCCCAATGTGCGGTGTTAGCGCCATATTAGGAACACTTAAAACATCCGCACGAGGTGATGGTTCTCCAACAAATACATCTAATGCACACGCAGCGACCTTTCCACTTTTGCAAGCACTCAATAAAGCGTCTTCATCGATAACTCCACCACGAGCAGCATTAACAATTCTAACTCCGTTCTTCATTTTATCGAATTCATTAGCCCCAAGGATAGCTTGTCCATTTTCAGGCATAGGAACATGCATTGAAATATAGTCCGCCGTCTCTAGCAATTCGTCAAGTGTCGTTGTGGAGATCGTTGTTGTAACGGTTTGCTCGGCAACTGAAACATGCAGTTGGGCCTGAGACATAAATGGGTCATAAGCAATTACGTTCATCCCACAACCTAATGCATATGTGGCCGCTGACTGACCGATTCTCCCGAAACCAATAAAGCCAATCGTTTTTCCTCTTAGCTCAACACCTTTTGCATATTTCTTTTTTAATGATTTAAATTCACTAACTCCGTTTAAGGGCATATTCCTGTTGGAATCATACACGCTTCTGGATATACTGAATAGATGTGCCATTACAAGCTCTGCAACAGATTGGGACGAAGCTGCCGGGGTATTTATTACTTCTCTACCTATTGACCTTGCATAAGCAACATCTATATTATCCATTCCAACTCCACCACGACCAATTAATTGCAATCCAGGACAGGCATCAATTAGGTCTTGTCTTACTTTCGTTGCGCTTCTTACTAGTAAGGCCGCATAATTTTCATTATTGATAGTAGAAATCAAATCTCCTTGAGGAACAGTTTCTGTAGTTACTTTATATCCTGCCGCTTCTAATTTTTCTTTTCCTGATTCGGAAATACCGTCGTTAGCTAAAATTTTCATTATCCGTGCTTTTCTTTTAGTTCTTTCATTATGTTAACCAGTTCCATTACACTTTCAAAAGGAAGTGCATTATACATTGATGCTCTATATCCACCTACAGAACGGTGACCTTTGATGCCTGAAATGTTGGCTTCTTGCCACATTTTATTAAACGTGTCAGTTAAGGCTGCTTCTTTTAGTAAAAAAGTCGCGTTCATAGTGCTTCGATCTTCAACAGCGGTTGTCCCTTCAAATAATGGATTGTTATCTATCTCATTATAAAGTAGTGTTGCTTTTTTTTCGTTGACACTTTCAATATGCCCAATTCCACCGTTTTTTTTGAGCCATCTCAAATTTAGCATGGATACGTAAATCGCAAATACGGGTGGGGTATTGAACATGGAGTCTTTGGTGTGATGTGTGTTCAAGTCGAGCATTGTTGGGATAGGGATACTCGAGTTACCTAAAATACTTTCTTTAACAATATAGAGCGTTGTTCCTGCTGGTCCCATATTTTTCTGAGCACCGGCATAAATAATATCAAAGTCAGCAACATTAATTTTTCTACTGAAGATATCAGAGCTCATGTCACACACTAATGGTGTGTCTGATATTGGGAAATCTTTGTATTGCGTGCCCGAAATGGTATTGTTCGATGTGATGTGAAGAAAGTCATATTCAGAGCCTGCACGAATGTCTTTTGGGATGTAAGAGTAATTTTTATCTTCAGAAGAGGCAATGATATCCAATTCCCCTACAAAAGAGAACTCTTTTGCCGCTTTCTTAGCCCAAGCACCGGTATTTACATAGGCTGCCTTTTTTTGATCTCTTATCATGTTATAAGCAACCGTTAAAAAACCCATGCTTGCACCTCCTTGTAGAAATAGAACAGTGTAGCCATCAGGCACTTCCAATAATTCTTTAACTAGAGATCGAGCTTCTTCCATTACGGAAATAAAGCTTGGACTTCTATGTGAGATTTCAATAATAGATAGACCGAGCTGATCAAAATTTAATAGTGCTTGCGAAGCCTCTTCAAAAACCGCTTGGGGTAATACGCATGGACCTGCGCTGAAATTGTGAACGTGTGCCATTATGTTATTTAAAATTCAGGGCAAAGGTTGTAAAAAAATAGGAGCTGACGTTAAATATTCTTGAAGTAATTTAGGTTCTGCCTAGAACATACTTATTGACGAGGTTGAGCATCATCGGGCATATTGTAATATTTGTCATTTTGAGACTTTTTTGAGCGAGCATCCGGATCTTTATGAAAGAACCATTTTCCTTTGTCTAATTGAAAGGCATCAAAGCTACCATCTGGAAACAGGTGCTCAGGATGTCCTTTAAGTGCTCCGGAGGATGGAGAAAGATGGTCAAAAACAATTAGAGTACTCTTTTTTGTGTCGTATTGCTTAAGTGACATGGAGGCTTGAGCGGAATACTCAAAAATAACCCTTCGCAACCATTGCCCATCCTCCTGTCTGAAAATTGGAAATCCAAATTTTATTTTAGAACCTGAAAAGGCCATGACATCAATTAATTTCTTTTTTGACAATTTATTATTCCCATCCCATCCTAAAAGTAAATAATAGGTTTTCGTCCCTTTTTCAAAGGGAATAATACGGTAGTATAAGGCACCAAACCAATTTCTGTTGTCTAGTGCTTTTTGTTCTGGTTCAGAATCTATTAATGAAGCCGATTTGTCAAAAAGTTCCGTTATTAAATAACGTTCTCTACGCTTATCATAGTGCATAACCAAACCGAAATAGAGATGCTCTCCATTTGGTTTTTCAAGATTCCAATTAAATAAGCGAAATGCTTTATCGGGTGCAATCATTGTGCCCATGAGTTTACCCAAAGAATCAAATGCATAATTAAAAGACTCATCGTGGCTCAATGCGGCCCTGAGTGCCTTTTTAACAATTGCGTTCTGCTCAAATCTTGTTTCGTAAGTCGGTTGATTTCTCATTGAAATTAACGCAGTAACGACATTGTTTTCTAACTCTTTCATCTCTGCAGAATACAGGGAAAGGGGAAAACATAGAATGATTAATATTTGAAATATCCTCACGTAGAAATAAAACTTAATAAAAGAGCAAAAGTTACATCTTTAACGTAAAAATAACAGGTTAAAGTTGGTCTATCAGGTGTAGGGAATCTTTTTTTCTAAGTAACTCTTCGTCGGTTTCTCTAATCGCCTCGTCATCAATACAACAATCAACAGGGCACACGGCAGCACATTGTGGTTCTTCATGAAAACCTTTACATTCTGTACATTTATCTGGTGCAATATAGTACACATCCATGTCTACTGGTTCTTGTTCGGCATTGGCATCGACAGAAATACCACTGGTTTGACCATTAACGAGTCCTTTTAAGGATGTGCCATCAGCGAATTTCCATTCTGCTCCTCCTTCATAGATTGCGGTGTTAGGACATTCTGGTTCACAAGCTCCACAATTAATGCATTCGTCGGTAATTCTAATCGCCATTACTGTTTTAATGTTTTAGATTTGCAAATATACAACAGAAACAGAATTAAAAAGCAGTGTATTTGACAACAAAAGTGATTATTTCAGCATTTGATAAACTTGGAGAGGTAATGAAATCAGCAGGTCGGGATGAAATTTGGTCTGGATTTGAATTGGGTATTACGGAAAAAGAGTACAATCAGTTACTAGAAGTGATACTAACTTTAAAGCATAAGAATCAGTGGTTTACGCCTGAATCTGTGAGGAATTCTTTAATTTCTTGGAGTGAATTATTGAAAAAAAACAAATTAGAACATTGGGTGTCTGACTATGACATTTCGGAAGTTGATAAAAAGGTAGCAATAGTAATGGCGGGAAACATACCCTTGGTTGGTTTTCATGATTTGTTAAGCGTTGTTGTTTCGGGAAATACAGCTTTGGTTAAAATGAGTTCTGATGATAATGTTCTTTTACCCTGTCTGATACAAATGTTGTTTCATTACTGTCCTGAGCTAAAAGAACGAATTCAGATTGTAGAAAAATTGGTTGAATTTGATGCCGTAATTGCAACTGGAAGCAATAATACTTCGCGCTATTTTGAATCTTATTTTGGACACGTACCTAATATTATACGTAAAAACAGAACATCTGTAGCTATTGTCAAAAATGATATATCTGAACATGATTTAAAGAATCTGGGTTCGGATATTTTCAATTATTTTGGATTAGGTTGCCGCAACGTCACTAAGGTCTATTTTGAAAAAGGCTTTCATCTAGATCGATTTTTTGAGGCAATATTTTCATTTGGCGAAATCATCAACATCAATAAGTACGCAAATAATTATGATTATAATAAGGCCCTTTTCCTACTCAATAAGGAAATATTTCTAGAAAATGGCTTTCTTATAATTACTGAAAATGCGGCGCTTCATTCACCAATTGGCGTTTTACATTATGAATTTTTCTCTAATGAATCGGATGTATTACAAGATCTAAAACTGCAGAATGACCACATTCAATGTGTTGTTTCAGCTAATCACGTATTGTATGGAAAAACGCAATTTCCAAATTTATCAGATTATGCGGATAATGTTGATACTTTGAAGTTCCTATCTGAATTGAATCAGTAGTTACCACCGATCTTCCTAGATAATTATCGTTCGTAGCAACCAACGTCTGGTGGATCTAACCTGGTAGAATTTTCAATATCATCGGTCAAAACGAAATTACCGAAATTTTCCGCGCCTCCTGGTCCTATGTGAAAATCCCAAATAGCTGGGTTGTTAAATTCTGGATTTGAATTACTGACACAATTAGTGTAATAATCAGCGTTTGTAGTAGATAAGTTTGTTTTTAATAAGCAATTGTAAAAATGAAATTCTGGTGCTGTACCTGATAGATTCCGATTCAAAGTGTCTAGTGTGATTTCATTGTCATTAGCATCGGGTCCATAAAAAATACAATTGATAAAGTCCGCTTTAATAAATGGTCTGTAATATATGGCGCCGCCAAAAGTAAAATAATCAGTAAGCGCAAAAAGGGTAGTGGTGCGATCGGAGCCTGTCCAATAGTTCCCGAAGGTACAATGCGTATAGCTTTGGTCACCACCATAGCTAATTATACCAGAATAATTACCTGCGTTGCCAAACAAGCAGTTATTAGCGATAATGTTTCCTTGTCCAATTAAACTTGCGTAGAGAGAATTATTCACTTTTACTTTATTCAAGTTGACAAACTCACCAGCTTGCAGCGTGTCTACTTGAATTCCAACGATTGCATTTTTTATTTCAGTATGTGTGATTGTCGAATTCAACGCTTGATTAAACCAAATGCCACGCCATTGACCCGCAACAGAGTCGGGTTCAGCCAACAAGAAAGGAGCTAACCGGTCACCTCTAAAGGTAATTGGATTTCCGAGTGTTCCATCAGCCTGCAAACTGGCTTTATTGATGTAAAGAATGGCATTGTTATGACTATAAACGGTGACGCCTGACTGTATCGTGAGGGTTTGAGCAGAATCTACAAATACATAGCCATAAATAACATGAGGTTTATCTGCTTGCCATATTGTTGAAACGGCTATTTCTTCCCGATTATGAAAATAAGCGTCTTGTCCCCATGCATGAAGCCATACTTTTTGCTCATTACCATTAGTTAGAAAAACGATCGAATCTTCAACAATTAAGGGGGTATTGACGCCTGTTGGATCAATTGTCGCTTCTACAAAAACAAATAGGCTATCATTTGCTGGAATTTCAATGTTGTTAAAAGCAACTCCTGGGACGCCATCAATATTTATTCTAAAATTTGAATTGGTTCCTGATGCAAGGTCTACCGCAGTAATATTTATGGCTTGATTGTATTCGTTACGAATTTTAAAGTGTTTGGTAACGGAACCTATTGTGGTAAAAACGGTATCGAATAAAATGGTGTCTTGCGTAAACGCTAATTGCGCTGATCCATCTGTAAGAATAGTGTCTTTTCTACAGCTTGAAACAACGAGTAAAAGCATGGTAATGCTTATTATGAATACAATAATTCTGGGCATCATAGGGTGCAAAAATAGGTCAATCACTGAAAAGACGTAAGAATTCATCATATATTTTGTGTGAATCCATTTTGCAATCTAAAAAGATTGTCTAATTTTGCACACCCGATTTGATAAAAGGAACGAAATGAAAAAAGATATACACCCGGAAAATTATAGAATGGTAGTGTTCAAGGACATGTCCAATGATTATTCATTCATTACAAAGTCTTGTGCAGCCTCTAGTGAGACGGTAGCATGGGAAGATGGAAACGAATACCCATTAATTAAACTTGAGATTTCTCACAAATCTCACCCTTTCTTCACGGGCAAAATGCAATTGGTGGATACTGCGGGTAGGATTGATAAGTTTAAAAAGCGTTATTCTCAGCACATCAAGAAATAATTCCATTTTAAAAAATTTTTAACCCTAACATTTGTTAATTCGAAGGTTGGGGTTTTTTATGCCCTATATTTAACACTAATTCACAATTATGTATACACTGTTTGATGGCATTGGCCACGTATCTCTTAAGCCTTTAACTTATACAAGGCCTGTTGCAGAAATTAGGGTTGGTATATTTTCTTTGAGGGAAAAATGGGAGAAGCACCTTGATGATGAATGCAGGGTGCGCACAAAAGACTATTTAACGGAAAAATATAACGGTAATGATTTGGCAGGGTCGTTAGGTATTGCGGCAACTGTATTGCCGAACACAAAATTGGTTCAGGCAATTAAGAAGCTTGAAATAAATCAACTTCTAATCAAAGATGGAACAGTAATAGCCATAAATGAACTTCCAGAAGTAAATGTTGATTTTGATCAATATTTAGATGGTTTTGAGATGATTGAGTATACCGATGAGATATCATTTTTAATAAATCCTTGTGATATTTTCAGTCTCAATGGAAAAGAATTGGAAGCAGACTTTAGATTATTGAACGTTGATAACCGTAAAAAGAATTTGGACATTGAACAAAACAATCAAGTAATTGGTGACAATGTATTAGTTGAAGATGGGGCAATAGTAAACGCTTGCATTCTTAATTCAAGTACCGGACCAATTTATATTGAGTCTGGAGCTGAAATCATGGAGGGCACCATAATTCGTGGACCTTTCGCTGCTTTAAAAGGGAGTGTCTGTAAAGTTGGCACTAAGGTTTATGGGCCGACGACTTTGGGTCCCTATTCAAAAATTGGAGGAGAAGTAAATAATTGTGTGTTCCAGGGATATGCTAACAAAGGTCATGATGGATTTTTGGGTAATTCGGTAATTGGGGAGTGGTGCAATCTTGGAGCGGATACGAATTCATCTAATTTGAAAAATAACTACAGTAATATTCGTGTTTGGTCTTATGGTTCTGAAGCAACTGTGGATACCAACCTTCAATTTCACGGAATCATTATGGGAGACCATTCTAAATGTGGCATTAATACAATGTTCAACACGGGTACTATAGTGGGTGTTGGTGCCAATCTGTTCGGTGGTAATTTTCTACCTAAATTTATTCCATCTTTTTCATGGGGAGGAAGTGAAATAACAGAGACTTACCATTTTGATAAAGCCATGTCTGTGGCCTCCATTGTAATGGAAAGAAGAAACCTTACGCTAACAGACACAGATCAGAATATACTGCGTCAAGTATTTGCTGATTCCAAAAAATACAGGGATTGGGAATAATGTGATTTCGGACAAATTTTCATTTAATTGATTTTGGCATAACCCTTGAAGTACCTACGTTATTGAAATTGATTAATGATTGAGAATTTTTGTAACTGCTTGATATAGCAGTTTTTAAGATTTTAGCGTTAATGTAATTAGTAGCATGCTGAATGTGTGGATTTTTATCCACTGACAGTTTGGCGGAAAATATGTGATAAATGGACGATGTTTTTGATTTAAATATGATTCACTTTAGCGATTTTATGAATAAGGATGCAGAATTTATTCCTTTGATTTCAGCTGAAGATGAAGATCGGATGAATAAAGAAGAATTGCCCGATGAACTTCCAATTCTATCTCTTCGAAATAATGTGCTTTTTCCGGGTGTAGTTATTCCAATAACTGTAGGTAGAGATAAGTCTATTAAATTGATTCAAGATGCAAATGCAGATAAAAAAATTATCGGTGTTGTATCTCAAAGAGACCCAGAAGTAGAAGATCCATCTTTTGATGATTTGAATAAAGTCGGTACAGTTGGTCAAATTGTGAAACAATTAAAAATGCCTGATGGGTCAACCACAATCATTATTCAGGGGAAAAAAAGATTTCAATTGGGTGAATTGGTTTCAGAAGATCCTTATTTGGTAGCTAAGGTTTTTCCTTTCGTTGAATTATCCGGGAATTTGTCAGATAAGCCATTTCAAGCCTTATTTTCATCGATCAAGGATTTGGCGCTAAATATTATTAATATTTCTCCAAACATTCCCTCAGAGGCTAGTTTTGCTATTAAGAATATTGACAGTCCAACCTTTTTAGTCAATTTCATTTCATCGCACATGAATGCAGAAGTCGGTGAAAAGCAAAAAATACTTGAAATAGCGGACATCAGAGTTCGGTCGGAAGCACTGCTATCTAACCTTACCAAGGAGCAGCAAATGCTAGAGCTTAAAAACGATATTCAGTCCAAGGTAAAAACGGATCTAGATCACCAGCAAAGGGAGTATTTTCTCCATCAGCAAATGAGACAAATCCAAGATGAATTGGGTGAAAATCCTTTGCAGCAAGAAATCCAAGAGCTAAAAGATCGTTCGAAGGCAAAAAAATGGCGGGATGAGGTCAAAGATACTTTTGAAAAAGAGGTTCAGAAACTAGAAAGAATGAATCCGTCGGGTGCAGAATATTCTGTGCAATTGAATTATTGCCAATTATTAATTGAATTGCCCTGGGGAGAACTGACCAAAGATAAATTTGATCTAAAAAAAGCACAAAAAATACTAGACAGGGATCATTTCGGATTAGAAAAAGTGAAGGAAAGAGTAATTGAATACTTGGCTGTTCTGAAATTGAAAAAAGACATGAAAGCGCCTATTCTATGTCTATACGGTCCTCCAGGTGTTGGGAAAACGTCATTAGGTAAATCCATTGCTGAAGCTTTGGGTAGGAAATATGTAAGAATGTCTTTAGGTGGAGTTCGTGACGAAGCAGAAATTAGAGGTCATAGAAAAACCTATATCGGGGCAATGCCAGGTAGGATCATTCAGAATATCAAAAAAGCCAAATCTTCTAATCCCGTATTCATTTTAGACGAAATTGATAAGCTTGGAAGAGACAATCATGGCGATCCATCTTCCGCCTTATTGGAAGTTTTAGACCCCGCCCAAAACGATACTTTTCAAGACAATTATGTAGAATTGGAATACGACGTATCTAAAGTCTTATTCATCGCCACTGCAAATTCCTTAGCTTCTATTCAACCAGCCTTGTTAGACAGAATGGAAATTATTGAAGTAAATGGGTACACGGTAGAAGAAAAGGTTGAAATAGCAAAAAGACACCTGATTCCTAAGCAAATAGAAGAACATGGGATAAAGAAATCCAATTTTTCAATTGATAAAAAAACCTTAGAGGAAATTGTGGAAAGCTATACCAATGAAAGTGGTGTTAGAGGGCTGGAAAAGAAAATAGCTAAATTAGTTCGTTCTAGAGCTAAGAACATTGTAATGGAAGAAGAATTCACTCCAAAATTGAAAGTTGTTCAGTTAGATGAATTGCTGGGGCCGGCTCATCCAAAAGACAAGTACCATGTACCGGATGTCGCAGGAGTTGTTACGGGGCTGGCTTGGACCCGAACAGGAGGAGATATTTTATTTATTGAATCGTCGCTAACCAAAGGTAAAGGTAAATTAACGCTTACTGGAAACTTGGGTGATGTAATGAAAGAATCGGCTGTCATTGCATTAGAGTATTTGAAGGCGCATTGTGATGTGCTTAAAATTGACCACTCGGCTTTCGAAAAGTACAACGTTCATATTCATGTTCCTCAAGGTGCGACGCCAAAAGACGGGCCTTCTGCGGGCATTACGATGTTAACAGCACTTGCTTCTTTGTTCACCCAAAGAAGGGTGCGTAAGTTTACGGCTATGACTGGTGAAATTACCTTGCGCGGAAAAGTGCTTCCTGTTGGGGGAATTAAAGAGAAAATATTAGCGGCAAAACGGGCCAATATTACCGACATTGTTCTTTGTGAAAATAACAAAAAGGACATAGAGGATATCAAATCAAGCTATCTTCAAGGACTCCAATTTCATTATGTAGATAAAATGAAGGATGTCTTGGATATTGCCTTACTTGATGAAAAGGTTAAAGACTCAATAAAAATTTGATTTATTGTAATAAGTAGTTGTATTTTTCGTTTTGATATGCAATTTATGAAGATACGTTTCTTATTACTGACTTTATTTTCATCTTGTCTAGGATACGGGCAATCAGGAGGAGGTAATACGTTGAGTTTTTTACAACTTGTGCAGCCTTCTCGCATTGCAGCGCTAGGAGGTTCGAATCTATCTATATTTGATGGTGATGCAAATATGGTGTCCGCTAATCCAGGATTGATGAATGGTAGCATGCACGACAAGGTTACCTTAAATTTTGTAGATTATTTTGCAGGAATCAATTATGCAAGTGCTTCTTATACCTATGCGATTGACACAACAATAGACCGTGTATTTCAAGCCAATATTCTAAATGTCAATTACGGTACGTTTCAATATGCAAATGCTACGGGTCAGCTAACTGGAGGTAGTTTTACGGCCAACGATGCGCTATTATCTATCTCTTATGCACAGCAATTGGCATCTAATATTCGTGGAGGTATGTCCGTAAAATTCATTTATTCGGCGATTGAAAGTTACCAAGCATTTGGCCTGGCGTCAGACATAGGTGCGAGTTATTACAATGAAGAAAGAGGAGTATCTATTGGTGCTGTGGTAAGAAATATCGGACCAAGTATTTCTTATTCCGATAATGGCGTTCGAGAGTCTTTACCTACCGAATTACTATTGGGACTTTCTAAAAAGTTAAAATATGCGCCTTTTAGGGTTAGCATTACGCTAGAAAATTTGCAAAAATGGGATTTAACTCTGGAGAATCCGAACTTGACAGATCAAACAGATCCGCTTACGGGTGAATTGATTGAGGTGAAACAACCGGGATTCTTAGACAAAGCAATGCGTCATGTTGTCTTAGGTGGTGAATTATTACTAACTGATAATTTTCATATTCGTACAGGCTTTAATTACAAAAGAAGACGAGAGCTTAAACTGGCAGCGCGTCCTGGAATGATTGGCTTTTCTTTAGGGTTAGGCATGAAAATTAATCGATTTCACTTAAGTTATGCGCGTTCTTCCTATCATCGTACAGGCGGTACCAATTCCTTGTCTATCGTTACCAGTATTGGAGAATTTAGGTCTAAGAGATAATTATCCAGATAATTTATAATCTAATTTATTTCTTCCTATAATTGTCAATAGAAGATGCACGATAGAATAAATATAGCTATTGACGGTCACTCGTCATGTGGTAAAAGCACATTGGCAAAAAAATTAGCAAAGGAATTAAAATACGTTTATGTTGATTCGGGTGCTATGTATCGAGCGGTGACTCTGTATTGTATTCAGAACGGTATAATTAATGACGCATACGCATTTAATGAAGATGCAGTCATTGAATCTTTGAGTTCCATCAATATTTCCTTTAATTATAATAAAGTTGCGGGAGATTCGGATACCTATTTGAATGGTATCCGAGTGGAAGATCAGATTCGTGAACTTGTTGTTTCTAGAAATGTAAGCGCAGTTTCAAAAATTAGAAAAGTAAGAGAGCGTTTGGTTCATTTTCAACAGAAATTGGGTAAAAACAAGGGAGTTGTTATGGACGGCAGAGACATTGGTACGGTGGTTTTTCCTGATGCTAAGTTGAAAATTTTCATGACTGCTGATGTAGATATAAGAGCACAACGTCGATTTGAAGAATTATCCGGTAAAGGACATTCTATAACATTGGAAGAAATAAAAGAAAACCTAATCTCAAGAGATTTTCAAGACTCTACACGAATTGAAAATCCGCTGCGAAAGGCCGAAGACGCTATTGAATTAGACAATTCTTATCTTACTCGGGAACAACAACTGATTCAAGTAAAGTCATGGGCGGTTGATAGAATAGCAAAATAAAAAAAAGTATTGTGTTTATTGAACAAGCGAAAGATGGTCGTAAGAACTGGTGGAAATACTTAGTCGGTATTGTCCTTGTTTTTTTGGGGTGGCAAGTGATCGGGGCTATTCCGCTGATGTCTGTTTTGTTCTCAAAAATTCACAGTCTGTATCAATTAGAAAAACTACAGAATCCAATAGAAATAGCCAATTACCTAGGAGCAGTACCTTTTTTAATACTCACATTATTGATGTTCGTATTTGGACTGTTGGCACTTTGGTTTTGGATTAGGTATGGTCACAAAAGAAAATTCCGAAGTCTTGTTTCACTAGGTAGAACAAATTATAAGAAAATTTTTTCTGCTTTTGTGATTACGATGATCTACAATGGTATTTTTTTGATTTTCGCATATTTTAATAGCCCAGACAGCTTTCAATGGCATTTTGATTTATGGTCCTTTCTGATCTTGTTTCTAATTTGTGTTTTCCTGCTTCCATTTCAAACAAGCTTCGAAGAGATTCTGTTTAGGGGGTATCTGCTTCAGTGGTTGGTTGTACTTTTACGCAATAAATATTTGCCTTTACTCATAACTTCTGTCCTTTTTGGATTGTTGCATTCTTTTAATCCAGAGGTTGATGAATTAGGATGGCTTTCAATGATCTATTATATAGGCTTTGGTTTATTCATGGGTCTAATTACGATTATGGATGACGGATTAGAATTGGCGATAGGGTTTCATTGGGCAACTAATTTTATAGGTTTTTGTTTTGTTTCTAATGATTGGGGTGTAATTCAAACACAGACCATTATTAAAAATACGGCAGAACCATCGTTGTTTATGGATATGCTATTACCTACGGCATTATTACCTGTGGTGTACTTGATATTTTCGAAAATGTATAAATGGAAGCGTATTTCTCAGCTATTTAAGAAGGGCCAACTAACAGACTTTGGGGACGCATCAGAAAGCAATAATCATCCCACAACTTTTAAGGAGATTTGAACAACTTTCCTTCTGTATTCCCTGCTTTTCCTGAAACGTTGAAGACATAATTCCCTGCTTCCCAAAATTGACTGTCAATTCGTATGTAATTTTCAGAAAAATCTTCTTCAAAGATCAGTTGTCCCGTAATTGAAAAGACACGTATGCATTTGTGGAATTGATTTGGAAACCTTAAGGTGAAAGAGTCAAAGTGAGTTTCAATTTTGACTTCTGACTTAGCTTCTTTCATATCCGAAAGTAATTCGAGTTTTAGTAGGAATAGTCCATTGTGACGATCGGATACAAGAATTCTCTCTGAAGGAAGAAAGCAA